>CAZUYF010000187.1:0-4290 GCA_964624675.1 uncultured bacterium | reverse complement strand
GTGATTGTGATCGGAGCGGGGAACATCGGCAGCGCTCTGCTGGAATCGGGACTTGCTGGAACCGGCGGATATAGCTATTCCGCTATCTTTGACAGTGATCCGAATATTATCGGCACAACGATTGCGGGAGTAACCGTTCAGCCACTTGCTGAACTCATGGAGACTATAGCTGAGCATGGTGATGTTATTGCCATATTGGCAGTTCCTCCCGGTGAGGGACAGAATGCAGTCGATAATCTGGTAAGCACCGGATGCATTTCCATCCTCAGCTTCACGCTGGAGCCTTTCGATATTCCCGATGGAGTTGTTCTGCGATACGTTGAGGTCTCCACCGAGCTTGATATTCTTACACATTCGATGAAATGCAGGGATCGTTCGTGAAACGATACGCTTCTGTTATATCGACAACAGTGGTGCTTTTCTGCATCTGGATATTCCTGACTCTCAGTTTCCATGCGCACGAACTTGTACTTGGCTTCGGAGTAAGCCTGATCATAGCTGTTGCCACTCGTGGTGCTTTCACTGGAAATCTGTTGCGCCTTCTCAAACCGGCAAGATTGGCGGCCGGGGTGAACTACGTTATTTATTTTCTGGGCAAGATGTTGATGGCCAATATTGATGTACTTCTGCGGGTTCTGCATCCCGTTGTCCCGGTGAAACCTGGAATAGTCAGGGCATCGCTCATTCTGAACAGTCCCAGAGCCAGAAACATAGTAGCGAACTCCATAACACTTACACCCGGCACACTTACAATTGAAATGACCGGAACCGAAATTTTTGTCCACTGGATAAGCCTTCCCGATGGCGACATACATGCCGAAACCCAGAAAATGGTTGATGGATTCGCGAACAGATTGAAGATGATCTTTGAGTAACACATTTACTTCTGTACTGTTCGGGCTGATCGGAGGGGGGCTTCTCCTTGCATTCATACGTCTGCTCAAAGGACAGCACGGTACGGACAGGGCGGTAGCCCTTGATACTGCAACACTCATCTCAACCAATCTTCTGGTATTTATCGCATTCCTCGAGGGCAGGTCTATGCTGATCGACGTGGCAATGGTCTATTCCGTCCTTTCATTTCTTGGGGTTCTGGCTATTGCCAGGTACCTGGATGGAGGGCTGAGGTGACTGTTCTTTCAATCGCCGGGCACGTACTGCTGGTAGCAGGAGGCTTTATTTTATTCACAAGCGGTCTCGGTATTCTGAGAATGCCGGACGTATGGAACAGGCTTCATGCAGGTACAAAGGCTACAACACTCGGTTCAATACTTTTTCTGGCGGGTATTGGCTGCCTTGAACCCACCTGGATACCGAAGCTGTTTCTTATTGTTCTTTTCATCATTCTGACTAATCCTGTTTCAGGTCACGCGCTGGCCAGGGCCGTCCACATGAGGCCTGAGGAGAAACCGGACAACCTCCTTGTGGACGATCTTGCCGAATCAGATTCTGAAGGGGACAAGGCACAATGACTGAAACCCTGATGACAACTATTGTGTTGACACTTGGAGGAATGATGGTGGCTGCCGGAATCGCGGTCCTCTTCGTTAAAGATCTCCTCTCAGCAATCATTATCACCGGCTTTGTCAGCCTTTCGGCCTCGGTGATGTTCCTTTTGATGGATGCCCCCGATGTAGCTATCACGGAAGCGAGTATCGGCGCTGTTCTGGCCACCATGATCTTCCTCTGGGGCAGGGGAAAGATCGGAGGTGACGGATGATAAGAACTCTCACTGGTCTGATTATCGTTCTTGCCCTCGGTGCAGTGGCTGCCGCCGTCATACCCGAAATGGAGATGCACTCAGAGCTGCAGGGAGCGGGATACTCCTACGCATCACGCGGGATGGATGAAACCGGGTCATCGAACCTGGTGACTGCTGTAATAGTTGCCTACAGAGGTCTGGATACTCTGGGTGAAGTGGTTGTGCTTTTCTGCGCTTCCACAGCAGTTGTTCTTATACTGACCCTGTTCCCCATAGGTGTTAAGGCTTCCGAACCGAGCAGGATTGTTGCATTCACGGCAAAGGTTCTGCCGGCTCCCATTCTGCTTTTCGGTGTTTACTTTATCGCCCACAGTCATTTAAGCCCGGGGGGCGGTTTTCCCGGAGGGACCGTGATTGCATCGGTATTTCTTCTTGTTATGCTGGGCAGCAGTTCAATACCGGACGGCAAGGGAAGGCTTCCCGCCATTGAATCCCTCGCTGGACTGTCATTCGGGCTGCTGGGATTCTGGGGAATCATGACAGCTGGGCAGTTCCTCAACAGTGCATTCCCTGGCACAGGAACTCCCGGCACACTTGTATCCGGAGGCTTAATCCCGCTCATTTCTATCGCTATCGGTGCTAAGGTTGCAAGTGAGTTTTCAGGGGTGTTCAAAGCTTTCAGGAACTCTAGAGGCGAAGAATGAGCACGGCATTCTACTGGTCTATCGCCGGTACGGCTGCAGGGCTCATTCTTGTGGGTCTCTGGGGAGTACTCACCAGAAAGCACGTACTCAGAATAGCACTCGCATTTACACTGGCTGATACGGGAGCCAACCTGCTTCTTGTATGGTCCGGATATATTCCAGGCAGAACTGCGCCCATCGTGGATGGTGCTGTGTCTGCGTCTGATATTGCATCCACCGTGGTTGATCCCCTTCCCCAGGCTATGGTTCTCACATCGATTGTTATCGGAGTGGCAGTGGCCGCCCTGTTTGTGGTTGTTGGGGTTCTGGCTTCAAGGCGGACCGGTTCGGCAGATGTCCGCAGGATGAAGGAGCTGAGATGGTAGTAGCGCTTGCCGTGTTCCTACCGCTGCTTGGTGCCTTTATCAGTGTCTGGCTTTCACGGAAGAAACCGTTACTGTCCGTTATAGTATCACAGATATTCCTTGCCGGAGGACTCGTCAGCACTGTACTTCTTTCCATCAGACTCCACGCATGGAGCTTCAGAGACCTGGGCAGTTCGGTTATCCTTCGCACCGGGGTGGGCGCACCGCCGCTGAGTATTAACCTGGAGGCAACCGGAGGAGCAGTTATCGCAGCGATAGTTGTTTACGCCGCGGCCATTCTGGGAATGACCAGGCTCACCAGCCGCAACGCGAAGACACTGCCTCTGCTTCTATCCCTTGTTACCGCTTCCCTGGGACTCCTTTTCGCGACAGACCTTTTCAATTCATTCGTTTTTCTTGAGATAGGAAGCATTGTCACCATAGGGCTCACAGCAGTCTGCAGATGCCGCCGCAGGTGGGAGGTTGCGGTGAAAGTTGCCCTGGTTTCAGGCCTTGTTACCATCCTGTACCTCCTGGCAATTGTGGTAATCTATAAAGCGACGGGGGAGTTGCGTTTCGAGGCTCTGGGTATGCTTCATGGAGTTCCCGCCCTTCTGGTATCAGCCCTCATGCTGACAGTGATTATGACCGAAATCAAAGCCTTCCCTCTATCCGGCTGGGGACTGGATTTCTATGAGGGGGCGAGCCCCGCATTCGCGGGAGTTTACAGCGCCACATGGAGCCTTGCGGTTCTGATGTGGTCTGCCGGAATACTGCCCAGGCTTCCTGTTCCAAATATACAGATACTGGCCTGGATAGGCGCTGGAGGTCTGGTTCTGGGACAGCTCGCCGGATTCCGAGCCGCAAAGCCCGGACGTATGATGGGATACTCATCCGCCGCTTATGCATCGATACTCCTTGTACTTGCGGGAACTACGACCGGCCATGATTACCTCCAGCTGACCCTTGTACTTATGGTCTTTGCCGCTATAGCGAAGTTCACCGTATTCATGCTTGCAGATCCTGAAAAAGAAAATCCTCTCAAAAGTGCGGCGGGAAACCTGCTTCTTCTTCCAGTACTGGTAATAGCAGGCATCCCTCCCCTTCCGGTTTTCTGGGCAAAGTTCAAGCTTCTTTCGATTATCGCAGGAATTTCCCCACTCATGCTTGCCGCAGTTGTAGTCGGGCTTTTTCTCGAGGCAGCATATCTCCTGCGCCTCTGGTCGAAGAGACCGGTTCGGCTGATTAAGAAAGGGAGACTGGTCCCGGTTATAACCTCACTTCTGATAGTAGCAGGCGCGGCCTGGCTCACAGCAGGTTTCTGGAGAAGTCTCAGTTTTTCAGGTTCCCTATTAAGTTCATCAACTCTCAGAATTCTTTTCATGGCAGTATTCGGTGCTGGAACACTCCTGACTCTTCCCGGTGCATGGAACAGGATCAAAGGAGAGCGTTCCTACTGGTTCTGGATGCTGCTCTCCGGTGTCAGCCTTACGTTCCTTCCGCTGGCTGGAAATGGAATAACTTTCTATATCCTCTGGGA
>CAZUYF010000186.1:0-4328 GCA_964624675.1 uncultured bacterium | reverse complement strand
TGGATATCGTTACCGATGGAAATCGAACAGCAAGGATAGAAAATGGCCATCCCATAATGGGAAGGGTCACTGGAACCGGCTGTTCCGCCTCAACTTCTGTGGCATGTTTCGCAGCAGCCATGGAAGATCCTTTTCATGCGGCGCTCGGCGGGCTTGCCGCACTCGGCATCGCGGGGGAGAATGCCGCAGGCGTTTGCGCCGGCCCCGGTACTTTTGTCCCCTGTTTTCTAGACGCTCTTTCGGATCTGGACCGCGGGATCATAGAAAGCCGCATCAGGGCGGAAATATCCTGATGAACCCTGAACAGCTTTCGCTGTACCTGGTAACTGACCCGGTTCTCTGCCGAAGCAGGGGCGTAGAGGAGACATGCAGGCTTGCCCTTGAGGCAGGTGTCAGGGCGGTGCAGCTCCGGGACAAGAATGCTTCCACCCGGGAGCTGCTTCGGATGGCAGTTATCCTGCGGGATCTGTGCGGAAAGCATGAAGCTGTTTTTATTGTGAATGACAGGATCGATGTCGCAATGGCATGCGGGGCCGACGGAGTTCATCTCGGACAGGATGATATGCCTGTTCGACTGGCCAGAACCATACTGGGACCTGATGCGGTGATAGGAGCATCTGCAAGATCTCCGGAAGAAGCTGAATCCGCCTGGAGGGAAGGAGCCGATTACATAGCGGCGAACCTTGTCTTCCACACGGATACGAAGACCGATCTTGGCGAGCCTCTGGGAATTGAAGCCATAGCGGAACTGAAAAAGGCTTCCCCTCTGCCCCTTGTTGCCATAGGAGGAATCAACCCATCCAACGCGGATAGTGTCCGGAGAGCAGGCGCAGACGGTATTGCCGTTGTGTCCGCAATAATGGCAGCCGAAGATGTTCAACACGCCGTCGAGCTGTTGTCGGGGACGTAGCACACTTCTTCAACTTATGGGTGTTATTAATAAGATATTGCAAATATAATATTAAAGTTCAAAGTCGATTCCAGGGAGGTAGCTGTCCGGAGAAGTTACCGGATCCTGAACCCATCCGTTCTCAAACCCAAGTTCTTCGAGTATTCTCGCAGCTTCCGCGTATTCCTCAGGCTTGAGTTTTCTTGCAAGTGCGGGAAAATTCAGGGCATTGTGCGCAGGATAATACTGGGACATGAGACTGACAAAAACATCGTTTCCAAGCTCATCGGCTATGAACCGGAGCGTCTCTCTGGTTCCCGTGATCCCGCCCGGCAGCACCAGCAGCCGGATTATCAGTCCTCTTACTGCGGTACCTTCCGGGTTGGTCTGAAGGTTTCCCACCTGCCTGTACATCTCCCGGATGGATTCCCTGGCGGTTTCGGGATAATCGGGAACATCTGAGTAGATGCTCCCGTATTCTCTGTTCCAGTATTTAAAATCGGGAAGATATATGTCCACCATTTCGTCAAGGAGCGATAACAATTCCATGGAATCGTATCCGTTTGTATTGTAGATGACCGGCAGACTGAATCCCTTCGATGCTGCCAGGCTCAGTGCTTCGAAAATCTGAGGCGCGTAATGAGTGGGTGATACGAAACCGGCAGTAGGGCATCCCTGCTTCTGAAACCGAAGCAATATTTCGGAAATCCGGGTGGCGGAACTGATCCATTCTGAAGAGGTAACTTTCCCGGGCTGGCTGATCGAGTGGTTCTGGCAGAAGACACATTTCATGTTGCACCTTCCCAGAAAGATATTTCCCACTCCAAAGCCCCCGGTTAGAACCGGTTCTTCTCCCCTGTGCACACAGGAAGAAGCTACTTCAGGGAGTTTTCCCGCCCCGCAGTAACCTCTTTCTCCGGCCAAACGGTTTACGCCGCACTTCCGGCCGCAAAGCCTGCATTCTGCAAGCAGCTTCGCAAGATCTCGAATTCTTGCAGCAAGTTCTCCCTTTTCGAGCAGCTTCAGGTATCCAGGCTTGTACATTATTCCATTTCCGCTGCAAGTACCAATCGGTAGAGCCTGTTGTCTCTGAGAAGATTCTCATGAGTATCGAAAGCCTTCATCTTTCCTTCATGAACGAAAATCACCTTGTCACTCCTTCTGACCGTTGACTGTCTGTGAGAAACAACAAGTACGAGAGCGTTTTCTCGGGCTTCCGAAAGCTCCTGCCAGAAGAACTCTTCCTTTTCAGCATCCAGCGCAGCCGTACAGTCGTCGAACAGGAACAGCGAGGGTTGTCCCGCAAGGGCGCGTGCAATGGCGATACGCTGCTTCTGCCCGCCGCTGACTCCAACACCGCCCTGGCCAAGTATTGTTTCCACACCGGCTTGCAGTTCAGTTCCATCCAATCCTGCTATCCGCAGTGAATTCGATACAACTTCATCTGAAATGTCCCTGCCAAGCCTGACATTCTCCCCGACCGATTCGCTGAAGAGAACGGATTCCTGCGGTACATAACCGGTTTCGGAGATAAGGAATTCTTCCGACAGCTCGTTCAGATCGGTTCCGTTGTACAGAATCCTTCCCTCCGTGCATGGAAGCTGTCCGGTGAGGATCTTCAGAACAGTGGTTTTCCCGCTTCCCACTTCTCCAACGAGCGCGTACATCCCCGGGCTGCTGAGCTGGACATCAAGCCCGGTAATACCCGCATCGGTCCCGGAGTATCTGAAACCTGCCGATTCCAGCCTCATGCTTAAGACTGCACCTTCTCCTTCGATACCTTCCCTTTTCTCCGCTTCGGGATATTCCAGTATTTCCTTCTCTCTGTCTATTGATATAAATGCTTGCCTTGAAGTTACAAAGAGATTTGGTATGTCCATCATTGGCGCCAGAAGCATATCGAGGTAAACGTAGAAAGCGTAAAACTCACCTATGCCGATGCGATTCTGGATTACGAAGAGCCCTCCGATACCCATTACGGTTACTTTCCCCAACTGGCCGATGACGCTGTATACACCATGAAGAAGCATCACTAGACGGGTTATGGACAGATCTATATCCAGCCTTTCATCGAGCAGGCCGCGAAGCCTTCCGGCCTGCCCCTCCTCGGCATTGTAGGCTTTGATTATGGGAATGCCGGCAAATGTGCTGTCCAGAAGGTTGCCTGTATGACTGGTGGCTTTTCTACTTTCCTCAACTCTTGTGCCCAGCCTGTTCTCGACCCGGGTAAATATCAGGAACATCAACGGAAGGGGAACCAGTGCTATCAGAGTCAACTCCCAGCTCATGAAGAACATAACTCCGAGGCAGAAAATCAGTCTTGATGATGATTCAAGAGCCCTGAAAACTGCAGAGCAGCTGAACCAGGCTATTCGTGGATAGTCTGCGATATCATCGGTAAGCCTTGTAGTGAGATCTCCAGGTCTGAAAGTGCTCCAGAATCTGTAGTCCTTTTTCATCAGGCTGGTGAAAACCCGGTCTCTTATATCAAGGCCGAGTTTGCTGTTAAGCCAGGCTCGTGCCCCTGGATACAGCCCGGCAATGAACCTGGCAAAGGCCAGCACTGCAAGGATAAATACGATCTTCCTGAATTCGGAGCTGCCACCCGCCTCACCCAGAACCTGCTGTACGTTATCCAGCAGATAGCGGAACACCAGAGGGAAACTCAATGCTACCGCGCTGGACACCACTGTAAATAAAGCCAGAACAACAAGGTGCTTCTTATGAGGTTTCCAGAAGCCTGTTATCCATTTCAGATATCCGCGGTAATCAGGCATTTGATACCCCCCGCAGCTGCAGACGGCACAGACCGGCATAAATACCTTCAAGCTTCAGGAGTTCTTCATGTGTTCCCTCTTCGGCTATTACACCGTGCTGCACTACAAGAATCTTTGAAGCGTGCGTAACTGTGCTCAGGCGGTGAGCCACCACCAGCGCGGTCCTGTTCCTCACGATAAGATCGGTTGATCTCTGAATCCGTTTCTCCGTTCCGGGGTCAACCGATGAGGTGGCTTCATCCAGAACCAGAATATCGGGTTCCTTAAGAACAGCTCTGGCATAGTTGATGAGCTGTCGCTGACCCATTGAAATATTCAGGCCGCCTTCACTTATGCTGCCGTCCAGTCCTCCGGGAATGACTTCCAGAATATCTTCAGCTTCTATAATTTTCAGAGCATTTATCTGCCTTGATGCGGGAATTCCTTCCCTGAAAACCGTCAGGTTCTCAGATAGAGTTCCTGAAAACAGGTTCACATTCTGAAGAACAAGCCCCAGCCGGCTTCTCCAGACACTCAGGTAGAACTCCCTGATGTCGATACCATCGATGGTGATTCTACCTTCCGTAGGCTCATAGAATCTCATCAACAGGCTCACAATCGTGCTTTTACCGCCTCCGCTGGAGCCAACCAGAGCTATCATACTGCCTCTGGCCAGTGTGAAG
>CAZUYF010000185.1:0-4330 GCA_964624675.1 uncultured bacterium | reverse complement strand
TATAGATAACATGTTGTCAATGCTAATCACAATAACGGAACTTGACACAAGAAGTCCCCTGGATCTACTCTCTTAGGGGGAATAGGCAGCATTGCATCTGTCCATGCAGGAATAAAGTGTCCATCCGGACTATGAAATGCCTGTATCATCTGCTATCTTTTCAGTATGAGTTCAAGAATCAAGCTTCTCTACCGCATCAAAGCTGCCAGCCTGAGGGGGGCAGCGGTTTCCGAATGGCAGACAAATAAGCTTAAGCTCATAGCCGGAGCTATAACTATTGCTGTTCTTGTACCCGGCATTTTTATCCTCTTTCGTTTTCTCTTCTCATACATCTACAGTCTTGAGGAGACATTTGCCGGATTTGGAATCGCTCTGGCCATGAGGCTGCTCGCGATGACCTTCATGTCATTCGGAGTTTTCATAGGA
The DNA here is from genome assembly GCA_964624675.1 of uncultured bacterium. GTDB lineage: Bacteria > Fermentibacterota > Fermentibacteria > Fermentibacterales > JCC-6 > Aegiribacteria. The sequence goes on along the minus strand of CAZUYF010000185.1, from coordinate 3,904 downwards.
ATATCCTCTTTCATCAGCGGAGTTTCTGTAGTTTTCAGATCCTGGGAGACTTCATTCCTGCTTACTTTGCCGATAAATGACCGGCTCACAGCTTTCTACCGTATGCTGGAGAGCTGGTTCAACGCCGGCTGGGCGACCCTGCTTCTCGGAATTCCAATAGTGACCGCCTTCTGCATCTCGCTTGAAGTCAGTTTAGCCGCCACAGTTATCTCGGTGCTTCTTTTTCCATTTCTTATTGCTATCTGGTTATCATCCGGGACGATTCTTCTGGGAGCTGCCATCAGGTTCAATCGGCGCGGCGGCCGTATATGGAAGACAGCAGGCATCCTGGGCCTGGTGATTGCAGCAGGGATATTCATAATACTGAAAAGTTCGGGACCCGAAGGTATGATAGCCGAAGAAAATTCAGCCCTTGATACCGTGCAGAGGTTCGTAGCGGAACTGCCGGTAGTCAGTGGTGGATTATGGCCGCATACTATTTTCACCAACACTATATCTTCCATTGACAGTGGCGCATGGCCGGAAGCCCTGGGACATATTGGAAGCCTTCTGATCGAGGCGGTTCTTGCCTGCTCGCTTGCCTGCGTCATGATATGTCCGGGATTCCGCATAAGCTACGGAAGAGTATCATCCACATCCGGCCGAAGGAGGAGCAGCAGGTTTTTTCTTCGTTCCGGCGGACGCTTCGGAACCATGCTCCAGAAGGATATTCTGCTTTTCCTAAGAGATCCCGTTCAGTGGAGTCAGCTGCTGCTTCTTACCGGACTGTTTCTGGTTTACGCCCTGAATATTGATCGCTTTCAAACAGATATTGGTAATACATTCTGGCGAACGATTGTCGTATATCTGAATTTCTCGTTTTCCTGCTTTGTTACCGCCACACTTCTGGTGAGGTTCACGTTCCCTTCCATAAGCCTTGAAGGACCCGGCCTGAGTTACATTCTTCAGCTTCCTGGGGGTAGAAGGATGCTTATAGGGACCAAATGGGTAGAATCTTTCATATTCATATTGCCATTCATTGTGGGAGTGGGTATATGGTCTACTCTGCGAATAGGCGCGGGATGGATTCTTGTATTTATGTCCACCGTTTCTCTTTCGCTCATGTGTATGGCCCTTGTAAGCATAAATGTAGGACTGGGTGCGATTTTTCCCAGATTCGAAAAGGGAAGCGCAGCGAACATTGCCAGCGGCCAGGGTGGCATAATAGCAGCTTTTACATCCATGGGTTATGTCCTTGTATCCATAATGGTTCTGGGATTGACTCTGCGGAGGTCATTTGTGATCGCAGCATCCGTTCAGGTACTTGCAGAACCGTTGGGGCAGGCTCTGATATTCCTGACTGTCTTGACTGTATTTGTCGCATTCGTATTCCTGCGGACAGGATATCGTAGCCTTGTAAAGAGGGATTTCTGATATGAATGAAATAGCAGTCGATTACGGCAGGAAGAGAACCGGATTCGCTATCTGCCTTGTCGGCACTGTTCTGCCGCTTCCTCCACTGACCGAAACCACATGGAACAGCATTGCGGACAGATTGAAGCGTCTTCAGACCGAAAATGGAACCGGCATGATTATTCTTGGTCTTCCATTGACGGCCGCTGGAAAGCCCACAGAACTGTCCGATGAAGTCGAGAAACTCGCCGAGTATCTGGAGAACATGGGATTCATTGTAGAACTTGTCCGGGAAACCGGCTCAACTGCTGAAACGGAGGGAGAAGCCCGTGTTACTCACCGGCGGGACGGGAAGAGGGATTCCCTGGCCGCGATGGTTATTCTTAAGCGATACCTGGGAATGCCATGAAGCGTAAAGTACTGATACTCTCAGCCGCAATTTTGATAATCGCAATTATGGGGATTGCTGCTCTTCAATGGTGCAGCCGGTCTCCAAACGGAGGAAGGGAGTGCATATTCACCGTCGAGAAGGGGTGGGGAGCAAGAAAGATCTCGCAGGTTCTATCCGATTCTGGACTTGTCCGGTGCAGACTATACCTTCTCTGGAGGTATTCCCGGTTGGATGGTTCACCTCCAATGCAGGCGGGGATCTACTATTTTGATGATTCTATGACTCCCGATTCAATTCTCGGGATACTGACGCGAGGGGAGGTTATACCGGTTGAAACCAGCTGGGTAACTATTTCCCCCGGATTGACCCTTACTCAATCTATCAGCCTTATATCGGAGGGTACCGGTATCCCGCAGATCGTGCTTGACAGCCTTTCTACAGATTCAAATTTTCTTGTATCCAATGACGTACCTGCCCTTGAGGGTTACCTTTTCCCGGAAACCTACGAATTTGCCGATACCCTGGATGCTGCAGAAATCCTCACCAGGATCATCGAAACAGGGAAAGCAAGGTGGCCTGAAGATATCGACGAACTCCTGGAGAATACCGATCTTACGCTTCATGAAACGATAATACTCGCCTCCATAGTTGAGAGGGAAGCCAGAGTTGATTCAGAAAGGGCTGTAGTTGCAGGTGTTTTCCTCTCCAGGGTGAGAAACGGAATGAAGCTCGAAAGCTGTGCGACTGTTCAATACGCTCTTGGCTTCGTGAAGGAAGTTCTGCTTTACAGTGATCTTGAGATAGATGATCCCTACAATACTTACATTTATGAGGGGCTGCCTCCTGGGCCGATCTGCTCCCCAGGGTTGCCTTCCATTGATGCTGCATTCAGTCCTGATACAACTGAGGGATATCTATATTTCGTAAGCAGGGAAGATGGAACCGGATTGCACCTTTTCGCCAGAACGTACAGAGGGCATCTTGCCAACATAAGATCGACAGCCGGCAGGTGACCTGATTGACATAATTCATTAGTATCATTCTTATAATGGAGTTTTACAGGTTCGGATACTTTCAGAGAAAGGATAGAACATGAGTGAAGGAAGAGAACTGGGATTTCTGGAGAAGGCCATTCGACTTATTCCGGGGTACAAGGGTTACAAGAGCAAGGAAGAGCGGAGGGATAACGATCAGCTTTTCAGAACCGGTCTTGTAAGCAGGCTTGAGCGGCTCAGAACCGATATCAACGAGATACCTGCGAGCCTCAGAGGACCCTCGGCGCTAAAATCGATTACCGATTTTGACAGAATATTAAAGAGGCTCGAAAGGGTAACGGACGAGATCCGTTTTGCAGCAAGAGGATACAGGGGCTGGTTCGACATGCATAAGGTTCGTGAGGATGAACTGGATAAGCTCTACGCATTTGATGTAGGTCTGATGGAGAACATCGAAGAGCTTGATGAGTCTTTCCAGATTATGGCTGTCGCTGCTGCTGCCGAATCCGATCTGAAGGAACCTATTGATAATATGGTTGCGATCCTCATCGAATTCAGCAGTAAGATGTCGCAGCGCAGCGAGCTGATGATTGATCTCGAAAAGAATATTCCGAATGATTAGATAGGAGAAAGGTTAACTTAGCATGTTCAAGAAACTTGAAATTGTAGAATGGATGGATGACAGTGGAAAAGAAATAGTCCACAGGATTCCACAGAGCGGATCCGGCGAATTCCGTCTGGGTACCCAGGTCATAGTAAGAGAAAGCCAGGACGCAATCTTCTTCCGGGATGGAAAGGCGATGGATACTTTCGGCCCGGGAAGACACACTATCACTACAGAGAACATCCCCATCCTGACCGGTCTTGTCAGTACTCTCTTCGAGGGTAAGGATTCCCCGTTCAGGGCAACAATGTTCTATGTGAACAAAAAGACCTTCACGGATATGAAATGGGGCACCAAGGAACCTATAATATTCAGGGACAAGGAACTCTCGATGGTGAGATTGAGGGCTTTTGGAAGCTTTTCCATGAAAGTTGAACAGAGCCATCTCTTTATCAATAAGATAGTCGGAACAGAGGGAAGATTCTCAACCGACGAGATAGAGAGTTTTCTGAAGGGTATGAT
>CAZUYF010000184.1:0-4331 GCA_964624675.1 uncultured bacterium | reverse complement strand
GGAAAGATGTCAAGCTCATACTCACATAAGGGCAGAGTATCCTTTATAGCATCCCTCCATACAACCTTCGGCCCGTGTGTATCCGTCCCTCTGTACCCAAGAAGGCTCTTGAGAAGAAATGTAAGTGTAAGAGTCGCGGCCTTTCTTATCAGCGGCCGCCGGTCATCCTTTCCCGCAAGTACCTTGGAGCCCTGAACAAGGTCGACATCATTACTGCCCAGGAGCTGCAGCCCTCTTAACCAGAAATCCACATCAAGCACATCCAGATCATCAATTATGACTATGTCCGCCTGCGATCTCATAAGCCCGGTTCTCATCGCCAGGCCGTAATTGGGCAGGGGAAGTGATATGAAATCAAGAGCGGCGTATCTTTCTTCAAGATCGTGAAGCAGATCTTTTGTCCTGTCCGTTGAACCGTTCTCAATAATCGTTATACGGAACTCCGGTGGAAGAATCTTAAGAACAGGCACAAGCTGGCTTTCGAGAATACTTTCCTCGTTATAGACGGGTACGATAATCTCGACTGTTGACGCATTGTCCGGACGGGTTTCACTGAGGCTTTCCTTCATGGTAATTACTTTGCTCATGAAGCTTTTTTCCTCCTGTACCCTACCCTGGCCGCCAGCAGGCTCAATTCAAAGAGAAAATACAGTGGAAGTGTAAGCATGATCTGGGTGAGGGGATCAGGCGGGGTGAGGATGGCAGCGATTATGAGAAGCCCCACTATTATGTGCCTTCTGTATCTCGCCAGAACTTCTGGAGTTACAACACCAAGGCTTACGAGTATAAGTATAAGAACCGGCAACTGGAATGCAACACCGAATATTATTATGAACCTGCTGAGAAAGCCTATATAGTTAGCAAGGCTCCAGTGGCCTATGATATTTCCTGTCTCGAAACTTCTGAATACATCGATAGCCGGCTCCAGCATCAGAAACCATGCAAACGCCGCCCCGGCAAGAAACAGAAGGACGGATGCAAAAGCCGATCGAACCGCTGTTTTTCTTTCTTTCCTGAAAAGGCCAGGTGAGACGAATCGCCAGAACTGGTAGAAGATAACGGGCGAAGAAACAAGGATGCCTGCAGCAAGCGACAGGTTGAGATGCGCTGCGAAAGCCTCTGTGGGGGCAAGGGTCTGAAGTTCAGAAGGAGCGCTGGAAAGCACAAGCTCCATTAGCTTCCTGCTGAAAACGAACGATACAACGATCGAACCTGCCAAAACCCCCAGAATGCAGAATAATCTTTGCCTGAGCTCTTCAAGGTGTTCCCAGAAACTACCCTCCGTGATATTTTTCAATTTTCGGAAAGCACCTTCAGCTGATTCAGAACGAACGGAAGAACCTTCTCCTCCTGATCGGGCGACAAGTGCGTCAGTCTGCAGTCGCACCAGTCAAAGGGGAGTGCCCAGATTCGCCCGTTCTTCCGGGTTTTCTTGTCTCTTTCGAACAGGCGGGAAAGTTTCTCCCCGGAGATCATGTTATCTACGCTCGTTGGAAGACCGGCCTGTTTCAGCATACGGCGTATCTCTCCAGGGAGATTCCTGTTGCCTCCCAGGCTTACCGCAATGGCTGCTTCCCCCAGAAGTCCCAGACCCACGGCTTCTCCGTGCGTGAGCTCGAACTCGCTGGCGGCCTCCAGAGCATGTCCTATGGTATGCCCCAGATTAAGAAGCATTCTATTCCCGGTTTCTCTTAGATCCAGGGCTACTATGGCACCCTTCACTTCAAGGCATTTGTTTATAATTTCCAGGATGTTGTTCTTATCAGGTTTCTCGTTATCAATCAGTTCCAGTAATCCCTGCAAAGACCTGTCCCCTATCAGCGCAGTCTTTACTATCTCCGCGATCCCGCTTTTGAACTCACGATCCGGAAGGGTGTCGAGAAAGTCAGGTGCTATAAGTATCTTCTCGGCGGGATTGAACGTTCCCACCTGGTTTTTGGCTCCGGCCAGATTCACCCCGGTTTTTCCCCCAAGACATGCGTCCACCATGCAGAGAAGGGTGGTGGGAACAAGCATCAATCTCAATCCGCGGAGATAGGTTGACGCGGCCATTGCGCCGATGTCGCATACCAGACCGCCCCCGATCACAACGACCGGGGTGTCTCTGTTAATCCCTGCGGCTGACATGCTGTCCCATATCTGGGAAAGTGTGAATGTATTCTTCAGAACCTCCCTGGCTTCCATGACGTACAGACCGGAAGCTGACGTTATTGCCGGCTGCATCAGACTGTCCCAGAGTCTTCTCACTTCCGAATCGATTATAAGGAACGGGTGTTCCCATCCATCTGAAATTACATCCAGCCATACGGATTGTTCTGCTTTAAGCGAGCAGGTATGAACAGTCGTCGCAGGCATTTCGGTATTCCACTTGAAATTCATCATTTTGGCCCCCAGACAAACCAGATGAAAGCAGCACCAACTGCGGTAGCGGTAATTGTGAACGGCAACCCGATCCTGACGAACTCCATAAATGATACCTTGTAACCGTTCTTTCTCAAAATAGATACGGATACGATATTCGCCGCGGCGCCGACCGGGGAAATATTACCCCCAAGGCAGGCTCCTATGAGCAGGCCGAAAGTAAGATAGTAGTGACTCTGACCCGCTTCTCCCAGTGTCTGCGCGATCGCGTGTGTTACCGGTATCATAGCCGTCACGTAAGGAACATTGTCTATAAAAGCGCTGAGTATGACCGCGCTTACAACAACTATCAGAAATGCGAGCAAGGGACTGTTCCCGGATACACCGGCAAGGAAAACACCAATTTTATGCATGACTCCCATTTCCTCAAGGGCGCCCACCATGAAGAAGATTCCAGCAAGCAGGAACAGCGTATCCCAGTCAAATTCCTTAAGGATCTCCCTGGCTCTGCGGTTTCCATGATTTCCCCTGCCTCTGTTTCCAAGATGCCCCCTTCGGAAGAAGGCATGCCATACCACCGCTGTCCCTCCTCCTGCAATACACAGCAGACCTGCCTCTATACCCACACCTGGGAAAAAGAAACTGAGTACTGCCAGGCCCAGTATCACTCCGGCCAGGATCCAGGCTGGGAACCAGCTGCTGACGGAAGGGATCGTGACTTTCGGAAGCGGTCTTGAGTCCTTTTTCAGAAACCTTCTCAGAATAAAAAAGGATGCAATCGCTCCGAGCTGAACTGCAAAGAATATTCCCGGTTTACCATCCATGAAAAAGAAATCGTTGAAATCCATATTCTCAGCGGCAGCCAGTATCATGCTCGGGGGATCACCGACCAGCGTGGCTGTTCCCTGGAGGTTGCTGGCAATCGCAATTCCCACCAGCAGGGCTACGGGGCTGGCCTTCAGCTTTCTGGCCACCTCCAGAGCTATCGGCGCCACGATCATTACCGTGGCTACGTTCTCCACGAAAATCGATATCACACTTGAGAGGATACAGAGATAAATGGCCGCATGACCGTAATTCTTTGATCGGGCTACTATGTGCCCCGCAAGATATCCAGGTACTCCCGTTTCGATGAGTACCTCTGCAATAAGAAGAATGCCGGAGAATATCAGAAGAACACTGAAATTAATACCTCCGGCAATCGAACCCAGCTCACCCCATCCGGCAAAACAGCCGAAGATAAAGGTGAATACAACCGCCAGTCCCGCGGTGATCCAGATCGCCAATCCCCGTTTTTTATGGGCAGCGGCTATGTAGACGTACGCGAAGATAAAGAACAGCGAAAAGATAAGACCGGAAGTCAAGCTCAGTTACCCTGCTGATACTCTACCAGGGTCAGGCTGCTGTCAGCGGTTGTTCTTGCGACCAATCCCACATCGGGGGCAAGCCATATGTCTCTGTGAACGATAGTGGTCTCGGGTTCGAATCCTGCAGCTCTTATCCAGTTGATCGTTGTTTCGTGCTGTTTCAGATGATAGCATTGCTCCCATCTTCCATCAGGGCTGGTTTCAATTCCAAAAACAACCGAAGTTCTTACCCAGTCATGGCTTATTGTAACGCCCTGGTTCACGGCAAAGGTTGAAGCTGAATCTGTTCGCGAGTATCCTGTTGTAAGCGGCCAGTCCAGCCATGTAACCCAGGCCTGGTAGAGCGGAACTTCGTACCCGTTGAACATCACTCTGTGATCTTCATAGAATTCGAGATATCCGTCATTTGCTATCCAGTATGTATAATCCGCTCCGGAAAGAACCCTGTAACAGGCTCTCTCTCCTCTTTCAGTCTGATCTATCACCGATACGATAAGTGTTCCTCCACCGTCGATCGAATACTCCCACTGACTGCCTATATTATCAATTGGATAGTAATCCGCTCCCATACGATAGAAGAGGGGATTTCTGCCGCATCCTGCA
>CAZUYF010000183.1:0-4357 GCA_964624675.1 uncultured bacterium | reverse complement strand
CCCATGATCGTGAAGAAACCTCTGGGGGTTGCATCGAAGGTCATGGTTGTCATCACCGGAATTCCCGGTGCTTTTTCTCTGGCAGCCCGGAGAGCCAGAAGCATTTCATTTAAATCCATCATCGTCTCGATGCAGATAACATCGCACCCCGATTCGAAAAAAGCCTGCATCTGAATTCCAAAACTCTCGAAAACATCCTCTGGATCGGTATCACCGTAGGGTTTGAGAATTTTCCCGCAGGGACCGCACGATCCGGACACGTACGCCCTGCCTGAAACAGCTTTCTTAACAGCAGTAACCGCATTTCTGTTTATCAGTGGAGCTTCCTCAGCAAGAGAATAAGATGAAAGTTTCAGGGGGGATCCACCGAAAGTATTCGTCTGGATAATGTCAGCCCCGGCATCGAGGTAGAGCCTGGCGATATCCTCAAGTACAGAAGGCTTTGTGAGGTTCATTGCTTCAGGACAGGAGCCGCTTCGGAGCCCCCGCTCGAACAGCATCGTTCCCATGGCTCCGTCCGCAACCAGTATGGAGCCGCTATGGAGGCGTTCGAGAAGATTGTTCATCTACTGTTCACAGGGAAAAACGATTCGACCGTCTCAACGGCATTTGCGCCATCGTAACTGTAAGCGTCAGCGCCTATTTCAAGCGCGTACTCTTTCGAAACAGGCGCTCCGCCAACGATGATCTTAACTTTGCCGAAAAGCCCCTCAACCTTTGCCAGGTCTACAACTTTCTTCATGACAGGCATGGTTGTGGTGAGAAGAGCGGACATTCCAATGACGTGAGCGTTCTCTTCTTTAGCTGCGCTGATGAACTTCTCCGCCGGGACATCGTTTCCAAGGTCGATAACCTCAAAGCCCGCGCCTTTGAGGAGAATCGCGACCAGGTTCTTCCCGATATCGTGCAGATCATCTTTAACGGAACCTATTACAACCTTGCCTCGGATCGGAATTCCCTCTTCGATAAGAAGCGGTTTCAATATTTCCATGGCACCGTTCATCGCCCTGGCTGCAAGCAGGACATCGGGAAGAAAAATATCATGGTTCTTGAATTTCTCTCCGACAATATTCATACCCGCGATCAGAGCATCATTAAGTATTTCCTCTGGAGGTATCCGTTTTCCAATAGCATCTTCTGTAAGAGCGACAACTGTCTTATCAAGACCGTTCTGCAGATTGAAAGATATCTGTTCCAGTAGTTCCATATTTATCCCCTGCCGTGTCAGCGAATGACCTTATTACAGATTCCGCATCCTCTCGATACAAGACTTAGTTCTGCATGTATCGCAGAAAGGGTACGAATTCACAAATTCATGAATTTTCCCGGGTCCGGCGATAAGCACACCGGATACGGACTTTATCGGGCTCATGAGATAACTCTCATTCAATGTAATACCTATCTCCTGCGGCCTGAGAACTTCAAAAAGTTTCTTCTGTCCGCTTACGTTCCATCCGCAGTACCCCGGGCTGTAGCTGAGGACCCGCCATGGGGATTCTGCTGGTTCCTTCGAGATCAATTCCGACTGCAGATTCTGCACGGCAAGATCCGAGAGTTTGTCCGCGGCATAAGAGGAGACAGAATCAAGCATATATCCGAGCGCGTAATCGTCAGCGTCGAAGAGTTCTGTTACCCTGGAACTCAGAGCAGGCCCTAGCGTAACAGCGAACAGCGCGAGGTAACCGCTTTTCCTGTAAATTTCCTCCACAGGGTTCAAAGGTTCGTTCAGTCCTTCTCCCCGGAATACTTCCTCAAAACCTGAGGTCGATATTCCGCATATGATCCCCGCAGGCTCAGTAAGTTCCCCGAAAAGCTCTATCGCTTCTCCGTATATCCGTTCGAAGTTCTCAGTCAATTCAGCTCCTTCTGGAATACCCTGGCTGCCCAGTATCGCAGCGCGGTCAAGAATCACATCTTCAGGAGTGAAATCAACTATCGATCTCATAGATCCTCGTGCGGGAGCCTGGTCATCCCGAACCTTGCGGCTTCCGCCCTCATCAGCCCGGTCATCTCCGCCAGAACATCACCGGACAATCCTGTGGGTTCGTAGTCACCAAGCAATCTGGCAATCTCACTTTTTGCCCGGTCACCTAAGGTAAGGCTTCCCTCCTCTTCCCACCTGGAGCTGTTCGCCCGGTCAATAACAGCACCGGGGAAATAATGCTCGTCCCGGAGGTATTTCCTTGTATGGTCCGCGATAAGAAGGTGTTTCTCCCTGAGAAGCTCCTCGAAGATCGGTATTGCCGGGAAATCCTCTTTCGGTTCGATCCCCTTTGTAAGCCTCAGAGTCATCCCGCAGATCTCGTTATCAACCACCAGTTTTTCAAGGCTCTGGCAGCTTTCGAAATCAAGCATTCCCGGTCCGGAGATGTTGTTTATCCCGGCCAGAGCGGCAAGAGTCGCGCCCATCGAGGTTTCCAGTCCTGCCTGCGCGTCCAGTTTCTTCGCGTCGCTCAGGGCAATGTAAGCCTGAGTGGGAAGGTTAAGATACTTGCCTATCTCATTGCAGGCGCAATCTATCATCTGGGTTTCCACTGCTCCCATCGGTGTTGTCTCGAACCTCACATCGAATGCTGCAGGTGAACCGCCGTATATGATCGGAGTGCCGGGCTGCGTGAGCTGGCTCAGCACAACACCGCTCAAAGTCTCAGCCGTATGCTGCACGAGGCTTCCAACCAGGGTTACCGGAGCCATGAAACCGGAAAGCGGCATCGAGATGTACTCAACAGGTATGAAATGCTTCGCGCAATCGACCAGATTCTGAGAAGTGACATCGCTCCACTTAAGAGGAGCGGTCGGGCAGCAGGAGAAGATCGTCAGAGGCTTCTCCCTCAGGGCATCTCCACTCCCGCGAACGGCCAGCTGCAGATCCTTCATCACGTTGAATGCATCGATAGTGAAAGCGCCCGTAACCACAGGCTTTTCACAGTACAGGAGGCTGAGGAACAGCCTGTAGCTGTCCGATATCTTCTCGTGAACATCCGAAGGTATGAATGCGGTGCTCTGCGAAGCGATGTTATCCAGCCTGCTTACAAGCTTTGCGTACTCCACGTAATCGGCTGTAAACGGCTTTCTGATCGCACCGCTGTGGGGATCAAGGATATTGATCGCCGCGGAACCTGGTGTGAAGTAAACGTTATGATCGGTCAGATCGTGTGTCTGCCTGCCCATTACATCAAAGAGCTTAACCGAATCCGGCGCTGTTTCAAGAGCTTTATCTATCATGTCAGCGGTGAAAAACACATGCCTTGTCCGGGAATCAACCGAAGCGCCATGATCCGACAGCATCGAAAGAACACCGTCATTGTGTATTTCCATGCCCAGATCACACAGGATATCACGCGCCTGCGAAATAATCCTTTCGATAAGCTCATTGCTCAGCAACCTGAATACCGGTCTCATAAAAAAGCTCCTTAGCATTTCAAGGATTTATATGTCATAGGTTCAGGAAGATTAGATTAGAAGCATCTATTTGTCAAGTATAAGAAAGACCATGCACTATGTACTTGACAGGATTTTCTTTCATCTAATTGATTTACCTGGAGACAACTGGATGAGCTTTTCAGCGATCCGGCTTCACTGGAATGTGCTTTCTGCTGCAGGGCTGCCTGCGCACGTTCACCGGTAATGATGTTGACCTGAGCAATTTGAATCATGTATTATTGATTTAGACGGAACAAATGCATATGGCTGCTGAAGCTGGAGGTATCATGGATACTGATATGGATGGTATTATCAGAAGAAGTAAGGTGCTGATAAATCAGGAACGATTCGATGACTCCATTGAACTCCTGCTGGAAGCATGCGAGGAAGCGCCTGAATATTCCGACATACACAATCAGCTCGGAATAGTGTACTGTATGCAGGGCTCTTACAGAATGGCGGTTGATGCCTTCAAGAAGGCGCTGGAACTGAACCCGGATTACATTGAAGCGCATCTCAACCTTTCAATTACGTACAGTGAAACAGGCAAATACACCAGTGCCCTCTCAGAGTACAACAAGGCTGTACAGCTCGAGAACGTAGAAGGGCATCTTACAGCGGGTATGAAGGGGAAAATTGCAAATTCCCACAAGGAGCTGGGTATCCTCTACCTTGAGATAGAGGAAATAGACAGCGCAATGCTTGAGTTCAACAAAGCCCTGAAGATCGCTCCTGATTATCTGGATATCAGAACACTTCTAGGGAGTGCATACATCAGGCGGGAAGAATATGACAGCGCGATCAAGGAACTTGAGAAGGTTATCGAGATTAATCCTCGACTCACCGAAGCACGCCTGAAACTTGCCGTTGCGTACATAAAAAAAGGACACAGAGACACTGCCATCGGAATCCTCAGGGAAGCGCTCAGCATCGA
>CAZUYF010000182.1:0-4364 GCA_964624675.1 uncultured bacterium | reverse complement strand
ATCATACCGGTTTTCATGTATTCTCCAGTCTAAACTCTTCGTAGAACCTATGATCATTGAATAAACATACTTTGTTTCAGGTGAAAACAATAATAGAAAAGAAGCGGGGAGCGTTGAAACTCCCCGCATTCTCAATGAACGGTTTCTCGGTGAACTACTAAATAATTGCTTCAAGAGCGGTCACGTACTCCGCAATAGTGGGTGTGGTACCGACTATTCTGTCGATTTCCGTGCCGTCGGCTTCAGTTATTACCACGCACGGAATTGCCGAAACATTGTACTGCTGGGCGTAAGGGGCCACAACAGGATTATCAACATCAAGCCTCAGAAGAACAAAGTTCGACAGAACCGGCCGCATCTCCTCGCTTGTGAAGTACTGCTCACCAAGGGTCACGCAGGGGCCGCACCAGTCCGCGAACATATCAATGAGCATAAGTTTTCCAGAAGCGGCGGCTTCCGCGCTGGCGGCATCAAAGTCATCTTCGAACCAGGTGAGTTCTCCAGTTGTTTCTACCGGCTGCCCCCCGGGTGTTTCATCGGAAGCGCTCTCTGAATTTCCGCAAGCCCCTGTAATAAGCCCCGCAATCATAAGTACTATCAGATACTTCTTCATTTTTATCCTTTCAAGAGGTGTTCTCGATCTGGCTGCATCGTATATATACGGTAATATACACTGATTGTTCCAAACGTAACAAATGGAGACAGGATGAGACCAGTAACACCTCTTATTACAGTCGACGCGATAATTGAACTTACCGATGGAAACATAGTACTGATCAAGCGAAAATACCCTCCTCCGGGGTGGGCTATCCCGGGAGGATTCGTGGATCCGGGTGAAAGTCTGGCTGAGGCGGTTCGAAGGGAAGCCAGGGAGGAAACCTCCCTGGACATCGATGTGCTAAGTATTTTTCATGTCTACTCAAAGCCCTGGAGAGACCCCAGAGGAGACACTGTTAGTGTTGTCTACCACTGCAGGGCAGACGGCCGTCCCGAAGGCGGGGATGATGCCGAGAAAGCCGTAGCTTACAGTCCGGACGATCTTCCCGATGTTATTGCCTTTGACCACAGGAAGATAATCCAGCAATTCCTGCAGTGGAAGAAGACAGGCATCAGGCCATCCGTAGAGGAGTAACTTCTCCTTTATCCATTACTACTGCTCGGAGAACTGAGCAGTAGATATATTATTGATATTGCCCGTCTGGTTTCCAGCAGTGGCAGAGGCAATCTGCTTTCCCGTCAGGCTGTCCATGGGGTATATGATAACCATGGAACTCTCTTCCTTCGATATATCAAGCAGGGCCTGTATCTGCCGCAGCTGCATGGCATTGGGTTGTGAAGCAAGTAATTCCGAAGCTTCTTTCAGAGACTTGGCGACTGCCTTTTCCGCCTCTGCCTGAATCTTCTTTGCCGCGGCTGCGCGTTCGGCACGGGCTATAACAGCAAGTTCCTCGATCAAGGAGGTCGGTGTCCCCACGTCGGTTATACGAACTGCCCTGACGTTCACACCGTAATCTACAGCTTCGTTGTCGATGATCTTCTTTAAATCCGCTGCGATGCGATCTGTTTCGCTGAGAAGCGGTCTGAGGTCGTTCTTGCCGATCGTACTTTTAAGGGCTTCCATGGATGCCCATTCAGTGGTTTTCCAGTAATTCTGAACCTCGATTGCGGCTTTTTCTGGATCTTCCACTTCAAGTTCAACTGCAGCCGTAACATCGATGGGAATGTTATCCTTGGTCAGTGTTTTTGTAGCTTTGACCTCGTAAGTGGTTATCCGGATATCTATTGTCCTGGCAGTAGAGTAAATGAAAGGCGGTACAATGATGACTCCGGGTCCTCTGGCTCCAACTGATCTTCCCAGCCGGAGAAGCACTATTCTCTGCCATTGAGGAATAATGAAGAACATCTTCGCGAACACGTTGGCAAACCACAGCAGGAAGATGGATTTCACAGCAATCCAGATGTACATGGATTCAAATTTGTCAAGATCGGACCAGACCAGCAGCAGCCAGAGCGGTACGAGAATAACAAGCCTTACAAGGTTTCTGATGAAGCTCTGAACCGGATTTCGCCTGAACATGTTTCCCCTCCCGATTAAGCAGTTCCGTTACAATTGTTACCTGTCGCTGTTTTATACTATCAGCGGGAAAATGTCATGTCAATTGACAGTATTCTCTTCGGTTCTGTCTGATCAGGTGGTATCCGATATTTCTAAGTGAGGAAGGAAGGGGGCGGATAAACCGCCCCCCATTTTCTAGAACACTATCTATTGGAGAGGACCGTGAACTCAATCCTTCTGTTCATCGCTTTGTTCGATGCAGAAGTATTGGGAACTACAGGCTGGTTTTCTCCAAATCCCATTGTGGTCAGCATACGGGCAGGTACGCCGCGCTGCACAAGGAAATTGAATACCGATGCTGCCCTCTGCTCGCTAAGTGTCTGGTTGTAGCTTGAGCTGCCGTCCGAATCTGTGTGTCCGGCTACCTGAACCATGGCATCAGGATTGGCGTTGAGTATCTCAACCATGTTGTCCAGGATATAGTAGGATTCGGGCTTGATGTTAGCGCTGCCGCTATCGAAGTAGATGTTATCGAAGGAGATAACCTGTCCGGTTATAAGCTCGGGCTTAAGAACAAAGTCCACTATTGTTGTCTGGTCGGCTTCAATGACAACTATGTCAGTAGCGAACTTGTACTCATCTGCATCTGCTCTGACAGTCCAGGTTCCTTCGGGAACATCAAAGAGGAAGATACCGTCTTCGGTGGATTCGAACGTGATTGTAGTATCCTCAAGCTCAACTGTAATGATTGCTGGCAGAGGATCACCGTTCTCGAATTCTGTTACAGTACCTGCAAGCTGGCCAAGGCCTGCCTGCTCTATAAGAGCGAAGTCCAGAACAACATCCTGTTCCGCTTCAAGAACCACTGTAGCCGATGCGGCCTTGTAGCCGATGGCTGCTACCGTTACAGGAATGCTTCCTGCGGTAATGGTAGCGGAATAGAATCCTGTCACAGCATCGGAGATAGCTGAAGCCGTTGCGGTTCCAGGGAAGGAAACGGTAGCTTCTACTGCGTCTCCCGATTCTGCGTCTGTGATCATACCGGATATGGTTCCAGTCGTTACAGGCTGTCTGATAAGCAGATCGCTTGAGAATGCTATGCTTCCGGAGACACCCCAGTCCTGAGTTCCACCATCGGGAAGGGGAGCTCTCTGATCTCTATCCTCTATGTCTACGCTTCCGCTCTGGTAAAGACCATGACCGAAGTCAAAAAACTCCGAATCAAAGGAAGTAAGACCCATGTTGAAACAGAAATCCATAACAACTCCGCCGCCGGAGAATACACGGATTCCCGGTGTGAAGTAAGCTACGTGGTTAAAAGAATCTCTGTCCAGGTACTTCTTGAGAGAATACTCTGTATAGATGACCGCGAATTTGGTCGGGAATTCAAGGGCAACTCCGAAATCCAGTGCGTTATCATCAATAGCGGAGGTTACCAGCACTTCATTAGCCCGTGACCTGTGTCCGGTACTGTCGAACTGAAGCCTGTAATCATTGAATGTTACTGTCTGCTTGTACATGGAGTAACCGACATTAAGATGCAATCTAAGCGGGGTTCCCGGCCAGACATTAGCCATATCCAGGGAAACCAGTCCGTCAACACCCATGGTTGTATGTCCGGTTGAAAGGCTGGGCTGACGCATTGTAAACATGGGAGTAAGGTCGTCGAATCTGCCGTCGTACTCCTCACACTCAACGGTCTGGTTGCTCGAGGGAGCAAACATGAAGTAGTTGGCCAGTCCGAGCCAGAGAACCTCAGTGGATGGCGTAGGTGTGAAACCGGCCTTGTAACCAAGCATGATATCACCCATGCCGTGGACGCCGTCCCACTGGCCTACGGATTCATTTCTTGGAGGTGTGAGGTCAAACTCGTAATAAGTGCCGACGTAGCTGATTCTAGCGGCAATTTCCAGGAAGTTTGTAAGACCGTAATCCAGGGTGAAGTATCCCTGAGACAGATGCTCGGAATCCTCTACGCTCAGGATAGTATCAGACGTGCTTCCAACCGAGCGAAAATGAAGATCGTCGTACTTGTCCGCACTGCTCCAGTATCTTCCTATAAGCCCAAATGACATCTGGTTGGACCCTATGGTCCTTGCATCAAGAACTCTATTCACTCCTCTAAACCCCATGATCGAGGGCATAGAAAATGCGGATCCCGCCGCAAGTAGAAGCGTCAGGATCAGTATTAAACCTCTGTTTTTCATTGTACCTCCCTTTCGAACAAAACTGGTTATGACTTGCGCAAATACCATTATGCTATTAGAAAAGCATTAGCTGTATATGTCAACTGTTACAAAGAATGTTA
>CAZUYF010000181.1:0-4373 GCA_964624675.1 uncultured bacterium | reverse complement strand
TCTTGAAGTTTCAATCGGCGGGGGAGTCTGGATGCCATCCCTTTTCGATTCAGATACCGGGTTATCACCTGGACCTGCAGTAGTAGTCTCGCTGCAGATTCCCCCTTCACTTGGAAACTGTTTCATTATTGAGGCTTCCTACCTGAGTGCAGGTACTGACAGCGATAACTGGGGTGCGGTAACTGGCATACCGCTGACAGTGGGCTACAGGATGTACCCCTTCTATCGAAGATATGCAGGTCCCCGCGGAATTGAACCGCTGCTTGGGATATACGGTGGTGGAATGCTTCTATGGGACAGCCCGGAGGGTAACCAGGATAAAACCAGTACCGGAGCCGGCATTATCGGGGCTGAACTTGGCGCACGGATAAATGTTGGGGAGTCGGCCTCAATCGATATCGTCGTTACTCCCGAATGGGTAAGTGCTGGTTCCGCTCTGGGTGGGGAAACGGAAAAGGATCTGTCAGGTCTTCAGATAACTGCTTCAATAGCGTTCTGACCACGGAAAGAGTATCCGGTTAATCGTTTCGCAGAGCAGGTCCAAGCTGACCGCAGGCCGCTGAAATGTCACTTCCCCTGGACCTCCTCAGCATAACCGCCTGGCATCTGGGATAGAGGTAGCGCATGAATCTGCTTACCGATTCAGCGCCGGGTCTTCTGTATGGAGCCCCTTCTACAGGATTGTAAACCAGCAGGTTTATCTTACACTCAATATCATCGGTGAATTCCGCAAGGGCGGAAGCCTCTTCAAGTGTGTCGTTAATGCCTGCGATAAGACAGTACTCAATGGTTATCCTTCTACCTTTGCGGCTGATGTAGTCCTTCATGTCCTTTTTAAGCTCCCGAAGCGGCAGAGTTTTTGATACCGGCACCAGCTTCAACCTTGTGCTCTCAACAGCGCTATGAAGCGAGACAGCCAATCCGTACTGACCATCCAGCTGCGTAAGTTTTTCTATACCGCCGGGAATGCCCACGGTCGAAACGGTTATTTTCCTTGCACCGATGCATATCCCTCTGTCATCGCATATTATGGACAAGGCATCGCGCAGAGCATGGAAATTATCCATGGGTTCACCCATGCCCATGAAGACCACGTTGCTTATCCGATCTTCAGTGCTGTTCTGGAGACCGTAGAGCTGAGCCACGATTTCGTCGGTTCGAAGATCACGTCTGAAACCTCCCCTTCCAGTCTGGCAGAAAGTGCAGCCGCATCTGCACCCCGCCTGTGTTGATAAGCATGCGGTCAGCCTGGGAGGGTCCGGGATAAGTACCGATTCAATAACCTCACTGTCCTCCAGCGTGAAGGAATACTTCAGAGTTCCGTCATCTGCAGTAATGGTATTGCAGGTTTCAAGGGCAGTTATCTCACAGACCTCTTCAAGCAGGTTTCTTGCGGATAACGAAATATCGGTCATCTGATGAAATGTGTTCACCCTCTTCAGGTGTATCCAGGAAAATAGCTGGTGCGCTCTGTAAGGTTTCATTCCCAGATCTGCGGTAATCCATTTCTTCATCTGTGGGAAGGTTAACCCGGATATCTTCACCATGTGTTCCTTTGAACCGCTATTCATCTGCATTCAGGATTTCCCTTCGACTGTTGATGAGTGAGTATATATATAATACATGTACTTTGGCAGTTTACTCAATGAGGAGATAACAATGAATAATCGCATAGGAATAATAGGAGGATCTGGAGTATACTCCTTCGAAGGTGTTAAAATAGAGCAGGAGTTGGATACCGAGACTCCCTTCGGAAAACCTTCGGCTCCTCTTATCCTTGCGGATTACAATGACATACCTCTGGTGTTTTTGCCGCGTCATGGAGAGGGTCATACGCTGCAGCCTTCCGAGATCCCGTATGCGGCTAATATTTATGCCCTGAAAAATGCAGGAGTTCGCCAGCTGATTTCCGTTTCTGCGGTTGGCAGCCTTCAGGATAAGTATCATCCTCGGCATTTCGTCATCCCTGATCAGATTTACGATCGCACCAAAGGGATCCGAAGATCGACGTATTTCGGAGGAGGAATTGTCGGGCATATCGGATTCGGTGATCCATTCTGCAGTACGCTTTCAGAGATACTGCGGAGAGCGGCCGAAGAAGCGGATGCAACGGTTCATAATGGGGGTACACTGGTATGCATGGAGGGTCCCGCGTTCTCGACCAGAGCCGAAAGCAGAGTTTACCGCAGCCAGGGTCATTCTGTGATCGGTATGACTGCGATTCCTGAAGCAAAACTTGCCAGGGAAGCAGGCATATGTTACGCCACTTTATGCATGATAACCGATTACGATGTATGGCATGAAACGGAGGAGGACGTTTCCGTAGAGGGAGTATTAGCAAACCTCAGGATGAATACCGTCCGCGCCAGGAGGACGCTTGAAAACGCACTTCAATGGATCGACATTAACAAGACTGATTGCTCCTGTCACGGTGGAAAGAGTGCAATTGAGGGAGCCATCATGACAGCTCCGGAACATCGAGGCTACCTTGCGAAGGAGCATCTGAAGGTTATCCTGGAAAGATAGAGTTCAGTGAACAAAAGAATATCCGATATAGGGGAGAGGGGGCTGATTCGCAGGCTCCGTAATAAGTTCCCTTCTCTTCACTCTATAGGTGATGATTGCGCTATACTGCCGAAAATTCAGTGCCCCGTTGTCACCACTGACAGTTTTTTCGAGGGTACGCATTTTCATAGATGGTGGGCTCCTCCGAGAATTCTTGGAAGACGTCTGCTGGAAGCCGCTCTCTCTGATATTGCTGCTATGGGGGCAAGGGCTCAATGGGTATTTGCGGCACTATCCATCGACCCTGGGATCGGAGTGGGCTGGATAGAGGGCTTCTATCAGGGACTGACCGAACGGCAGGATGTAATCCTCGCGGGTGGTGAAACGGTACGTGGAGAACGCCTGGGGGTTACTCTCACCGTTATAGGTGAGGGGGAGGAGCGGGATACAATTCTCAGAAGATCATCCCTTCATCCGGGTGATCATCTCTGGATAAGCGGTCTTCTAGGCCGAGCTCTGGGTGCTCCTGCAATGCTTGAGAAAGTGGGCGGGTTGTTCGGGAAGGATCTTCATTCACGTTCCGGGCAGCTCTCCGGTGAGGAGCTTGAGCAGTTGAGAGCCTTTCTACAACCTAGAGCGGAGCTGGAGCTGGGAATTGAACTCAGAAAAATGGGTGTTCGCTGCGCGATAGATATTTCGGATGGGCTATTTTCTGAAGCAGCACACCTTTCACTTGAGAGCTCTGTTGATACGGTACTTGAGATCGATGAAACCCTGTTCTTCGACTCAGTGAAGGACAAACCTCTGGCCGCATCTGCCGCGGGAGAGGATTATGTCCTGCTGTTCGGGGCGCCTGGAGGCCTCGATTTTTCATCAGTTGGATGTTCGAAAATCGGCCGTGCAGAGACAGGAAATGGAGAAATGACTATATTTCTGGACGGGGAGAGAGTAAGTATCAGTTCCACAGGATATGATCATCTGGAGGTTTGACAATGACTGATTCGGGCGAATCGAAAGAAAATGAATTCAAGGTTTCCGGAACCGACCTTCTTAAAAAGGTTAAGGAACTCTTTCACCAGGGAAACGTAAGGCATATCATTATAAAAAATGAATCCGGTAAGACACTGATCGAAATTCCACTGACAATGGGAATCCTTGGGGTTGTCCTCATTCCTGCATATGCTGCGGTTGCGGCAATTGCGGCACTGGCTGTAAAATGCAGCATTGAAGTAAAAACCACACAGGACCAGCACTGAAAGTCAGTACGACAGAATTCCCAGATAGAACCTGGAATACTCCACGGAGTGATATTCGTTCGTTCGTAGATCGATAGTTGTCATCCCTTCAATGGTGCTTCCCGGAAGGGGAAACACCAGGAGAGTGTCACCGCTCCAGGAACCATCGAATATCCAGCCTTCCCAGGTGTCCCACATTGAAACCAGTTCCGCTGATTTCATAGTGCCCCCGGCCCAGTCACAGAGTATTTCCGGATAGATGTTCTGCGGACCTGTAGCGGTAATTATCCCCTGCAGCGGGTCATCACCCATAATCCGATCCAGGATTACCGTTTCTCCTTCCTTTACAAACCACATTGCAGGGCCTCTGTAATCAGGATCAAGAACGGCGCCGTTTTCCTGAAGAAGAACCGGGTAGAAATCATCTTCAGAAGAGGGATGGAGGACGCATTCGTAGTAAATGAACTTCTCCCTCGATCCATCGTTGAATTCAAGGACGTAAGAAGGGGGTTCTCTCCAGGCTTCCAGCATGTCCGATGAGACACAATAGTATTCTTCAACTAGATACTCCTGGTTCAGTGTTGTCTCCCAAATCTCCCAGACCGCGTTGTAGGACTGCTGCGGAGGCATCGG
>CAZUYF010000180.1:0-4379 GCA_964624675.1 uncultured bacterium | reverse complement strand
CTGTTAACCCGGGAGTGCATTGATCGTTATTAGCCCTGACAGACTCACGAAGAATCTGCCTGAAAGAAACCGAAAGACTGGATTGGATAAGTATGCCTGATGAATTGAAAACCAGAAGTGAAACACATCCCGAAGCTAAATGGAACGTAGAAGCTATCTTCGCTTCAGATGAGGACTGGGAAAAGGACTTCAACAAGACGGCAGCCTTCATGGACAGTATGAAGAAATGGAGCGGCAGGCTCGCCGAAGGTCCGCAGATATTAAAAGCTGCTATTGAAGAACTTCTGTCACAGCACAGACTTCTGGAGAAACTCTTCACGTACGCCAGTATGAAAGGAGATGAAGATCTTGGAAACTCCAAGTACAGTGGAATGCTTTCCAGAATCAGAAGCAGATTCGTTGAGTTCTCTGCTGCTCACTCCTTCTTCACACCTGAGCTTCTGGCTATTCCGGAGGACACCATCAATTCATGGCTGGAAACAATAGAGCTTGAACCCTATAAAATATGGCTTCAGGATACTCTGAGATACCGTTCCCACATTCTTTCGGAGAAAGAAGAGATGCTTCTTGCAAACACCAGCGAGATAATAAGCGGTTTCAGCTCTGCCTTCGGTAAACTCAGTAACGTTGACATGCCCGCAAGGTTGCCGGAGATAGAGGATGAGAATGGAAACAGTGTCAAACTGACCAACGGCAAATTCAGCGCATTCCTTCAGAAAAAGGACAGAAGAGTCCGAAAGGATGCCTTCCTTGGTTTCTACAGTGAAGTTAAGGGGAATGTTGCAACAAAGGCAGCTCTACTGGAAGGACAGGTTAAATCGAATATCTTCAGGGCGAGGGCAAGGAACTACAACTCGGCCCTTGAGGCTTCTCTTTTCAACGACATAGTCAGTGTTTCCGTATACGATTCGCTGATAAAATCCGTCCATGATAACCTGCCGGTGCTCCACAGATACTTCAAGTTCCGCAAGGATGAACTGGATCTTGATTCAGCTCACATGTACGATGTTAACGTTCCCATTGTGCCTGAATCCAAAGCGGATTACAGCTGGGATGAGGCAGTGAACCTGACGCTTGAAGCTGTGGCTCCACTTGGCAGAGATTATGTTGATGCCCTGGCTATGGGCTTCCGGAATAGATGGGTGGACAGATACGAGAACATAGGCAAAAGATCCGGCGCCTACTCGGGTGGGTGTTACGATTCGCATCCATATATACTCCATAATTTCAACGGCACACTCAGAAGTGTGTTCACTCTGGCTCATGAAGCAGGGCATTCCATGCACAGCCTTTTCTCGAGAGTGTCGCAGCCGTATCACATGTCCGAATACAAGATCATCGTAGCCGAAGTCGCTTCAACAACAAATGAGATGCTCCTTATCGATCTGCTGCTCAAGAGAATGGATGACAAACAGGAGAAAGCCTACCTGCTTGATCACCTTCTCGGTACTTATAAATCTACCCTGGTAAGACAGACGATGTTCGCGGAATTTGAGAAAATGATCCACGAACATGTTGAATCCGGCAATCCGCTTACACCGGATTACCTCAGCAGTTCGTACTACGATCTAACAAAGCTGTATCACGGAGATTGCTTTGCCTGGGACGATGAAGATGATCTTATTGCCACTGAATGGTCCAGAATACCTCACTTCTACTACAACTTCTACGTATACAAATACGCTACAGGTCTCTCCTCAGCTATTGATATATCCTCCAGGATTCTTTCCGGAGAACCAGGTGCAATAGAGAGTTTCATTGAATTCCTGAAGGGCGGCTCATCCAGACCGCCTCTTGAGCTGCTAAAAGGAGCCGGTGTTGACCTTACGACTCCTGAGCCTGTGAACTCCGCACTTCAGAAAATGGAGATTACACTTGAGGAGCTGGAAACGTTGCTTCAGTAGAGGAACAGTTCGAGCGCTGCTGCCAGTTCTTCCGTATTGACCCAGGTATCGAAGCAGGGACCGCTGCGCCACTCGTTAAGAACTCCCACCGTTGTTATGGGATGTACATCCAGAATTCCCAGTGAGAGGTCGACCGGGCAGGCCACAGCGATAATGAGTGAAGGACAGATTTTCTCCACTATCATTCTGGCAGAGGTTCCACCCGAAGCTATGGCAAAATGGGTGCCGAACCTGTCTTTTATGTCAAGAAGACTCCCTATAGGGCATTTGCCGCATCTTTCGCAGGAATCGGGAACGAAGGTTAGCCTGATGGGGCATTCGTGATTCTGAAGGCAATGAGGTACCAGGATCAGGACTTCACTGGAACTGAATTTTCTACCCGTTTCCCGAAGTGCTTGCCGATTGTTCATGGCCACGACCATCTTCTCCGGTGTATGGAGGGGTAATGTATGAACCGACTGCAGTGCTTTGAGCGACCAGAATGAAAGTCTCAGGGGTATCGGGTTGTCTGTTACCCCCTTTCTGTACAGTAATCCGTAAATCTGAAACACCGTGATCGCAAGCAGTGCTGCTGCCAGTGAAAGTGCAAATCCAATTCCCGCGACCAGGAGCAGAAGGAGCACGATCAGTGCCGGAGCGATGGAAAACAGCAGAAGCCCCGTATGGAAAAGCAGTCCGGCTTTGTTAAGTTCTTTCAAGTTTATCACCGGTTTTCATCCTTGCGCCCCTGAGGAATTCAGCTGTGCTCATGACGCTTCTGGAGGCCGGCTGGATTTGAAGGATCTCCAGAGACTCCTCTCCCCCGCATCCTACGTGAAGCAGACCTGCCTTGAGAACTATCTCACCGGGCTCTGCATTGCATTGTGATACCCGCGCGCCGGAAATTTTCAGGAGTTTTCCAGAGTACATCGTTCTTGCTCCGGGAGACGGCTGGAAAGCCCTTACCTTTCGCTCAAGGTATGCAGCAGATCTGTTCCAGTCCAGCCAGGTTTCATCTGTTGTTATCTTATCAGCGTAGAGTGCTTCCTCAGGCTGGCTTTCTGGGATCAGCTTTCCACTGGAATAACCTTCAATAATATCGATAAGGTTGTCTGCAGCTTTCATTGAGAGTCTCTCCTGCAGTGAACCGGTGGTGTCCGAGGGGAGTATTCTCTCATGAATTGCGGCTATAACAGGCCCTGTATCCCATCCGCTGTCCGTAAGCATGAATGAGACCCCTGTCTCCTCCCTGCCATCGAGCAAAGCCCTGGTGATCGGGGCGGCACCCCTGTATAGAGGCAGGATGGACGGATGAACGTTAACCACACCCAGTTGCGAAACCTCAAGAAGTTTCTTCGGAAGCCAGGCACCGTAGGCTGCCGAAACAAACAATTCCGGTTTCATAGACTTGAGGATATTAATAAAATCTGTGGTAAGTTTTTCCGGCTGATAGATTTCAAGTCCATTTTTCTGCGAATACTCAGCCACTGGAGGCTGGTGCAGCTTCTTACCACGACCTGCTGGTCTTGCCGGCCTGGAAACAACACAGAGGATATTATTATCCGATTCGATAAGTACTCTCAGGCATGGCAGCGCAAAGACTGAAGTGCCCAGAAAGATGATTCTCATCAGAGAATCCTGCTGCCGGGACCGTATTCCCTCTTTATGTCGAAGAGCTGTTTCTTAACGAGCCGTTTTCTTAAAGGACTGAGCCTGTCAACAAAAAGAATTCCATCGAGATGGTCATTTTCATGCTGAACTGCCCTTGCGGAATAATCATCGAGGTCCAGAGTGAACTGTTCGCCAGCAAGATCGCACGCGGTAACGGACGCGCTGAAAGGTCTCCTGACGTACTCGAATATCCCAGGGATACTCAGGCACCCTTCCTCATCCTTATGCAGAGGTCCCGATGTTGTGACCGCAGGGTTGATGAATATAGAATGACCACTGAGGTTGAGTTCCTCGGAATTGAGGATAAACAGTCTTACATTCTCCCCTGCCTGCGGAGCTGCAAGTCCAAGTCCATTTTCAATTCTAAGTATCTCAAGCATTTCCGAGAGAAGAGAATGAATGGACTCCAGCTCCGAAGAGATATCAATTATTCTTGAACTGTTTCGGAGTATTTTAGAACCAAAATACTGAAGTTTCCTTGATGACATGGCCAACCTTCACATCCCAGCAAAACCCCATGCAATTACTTGCAGGTAGGTCCACACTGACTCTGGCTATCGATCTGCAGGGAGTTCCTGTCCACATCGATCTTGACTGCGTCGGCTATTTTAACTGTAACCACGTCATCGCTTTTGATGTTCGTGATTATACCGTGTATTCCACCACTTGTTATTACTTTATCATCCCTCTGGAGTGTACTCCTCATTTCCTTCAGCTTCTTGGCCTGCTTCTGCTGAGGACGGATCATCAGGAAATAGAATATCGCAATAATGGCTATCATCGGGAGGAAACTCATGATCCCTCCGCCGCCCATGCATGTCTGAG
>CAZUYF010000179.1:0-4391 GCA_964624675.1 uncultured bacterium | reverse complement strand
CGGACCTAACATCTAACGAGATGGGGATGTGGGGTCGGGCCTAACATCTTAACATTTTCCACTAATTTAAATGTAACGAATGTTTAGATGTTAGGCCCGGCCCCACCCTTCGTTCAGATGTTAGGTTCGACCCCAAAGGTTGCCTGGCTCGGTATATGCTTCTATTGTACGGACAGGAGGTAATCAATGAACTTTGAGAAATTTACGATTAAATCACGGGAAGCGGTTCAGGAAGCGGGCAGGATGGCTATCGAAGCTGGAAATCCGGAAATCGCTCCAGTTCATCTGGCAGCGGTGCTGCTCGATGATAAAGACAGTGTAATATGCGGAGTACTGGACAGGCTTGAATTGAACCGGAATCTTCTGCGTGACGACATCTCTTTGGTGCTGGGTGCGCTGCCCAGGACTCAGGGCGGATCCGAACCAAGGATGTCATCATCCCTGACAAAAGTACTTGGTGCTGCAGAAAAACTGGCAGCGAAAATGAAGGATGAATACGTTGCCAGAGAACATTTGTTCCTCGGGTTACTCGGATCGGGAGGAAGGGTAGCTGAAGTACTGCATTCGGGAGGGGTTACAGAGAAAGCATTCCTGGAAGCCCTGGCCTCTGCACGCGGGTCTTCCAGGATAACTTCGGAATCTGCTGAGGACAGTTACAAGGCTCTGGAGAAATACACGAGGGATCTTACGGCGATGGCCCGCCTGGAAAAACTCGACCCGGTCATTGGCAGGGATGACGAGATAAGAAGGGTCATGCAGGTCCTGGGCCGCAGAAGAAAGAACAATCCGGTACTCATTGGAGAACCGGGTGTTGGAAAAACGGCAATTGTCGAGGGTCTCGCAATAAGGATAACGGAGGATGATATCCCTGAAACGCTCAGAAACAAGAGTGTTATGGCTCTGGATATGGGTGCCCTCGTAGCAGGTGCGAAATTCAGGGGAGAGTTCGAGGAGAGGTTGAAGTCCGTTCTCAAGGAAATTTCTGATGCCGAGGGCAGAATAATACTCTTTATTGATGAGATGCATACACTTGTCGGTGCAGGTGCTGCTGAAGGTGCGGTGGACGCGGCTAACATGCTCAAACCTGCTCTTGCACGAGGGGAGCTGCACTGCATAGGTGCTACTACTCTGGATGAGTACAGAAAGCATATTGAGAAGGACGCCGCACTGGAAAGACGCTTCCAGCCCGTTCTCGTCAAAGCACCCTCCGTTGAGGATACGATCAGCATTTTAAGGGGGATCCGAGACAAGTATGAAAGTCACCACGGGATCATCATACAGGATGCGGCCCTTATCGCCGCCGCAACTCTTTCCAACCGTTACATCACTGACAGATTCCTGCCTGACAAGGCGATTGATCTGATAGATGAGGCAGCCAGCAGGCTCCGCATCGAGATAGACAGTATGCCTGAAGTGATAGATGAGATAAGGCGCAGGATAAGGAGGCTCGAAATTGAGCGTGAAGGCCTGAGACGGGAAGAAGAGGCTGACTGCCAGTCGGAGCTTGAATTCATCGAAAAGGAACTTGCAGGCCTCGAAGAGGAAAGAACGGCACTTGAGCTGAGATGGAAGAACGAAAAGAACCTTATCGATAAATTCCAGGACTGTGCGAGACAGATAGAGGATCTCCGTGGACAGTCAAAGATAGCTGAGCGCCAGGGAGACCTTGAAAAAGTAGCGGAGATAAGGTACGGTAAGATCCGTGACCTCGAGAGCGAATCCGCCTCCCTGAAGGAAAGATTGGACGCTCTCCAGAAGGATGGATCTCTTCTTTCCGAAGAGATCACTCCGGAGGATATTGCCGAGGTTGTATCGAAGTGGACAGGAATCCCGGTATCAAGGCTTTTAGAAAGCGAGAAACAAAGGCTTCTCACGCTGGAGGACGAATTGCATAGAAGAGTGATCGGTCAGGATGAAGCGGTTTCAGCTGTTTCAGAAGCTGTCAGAAGATCACGTGCAAGCGTTCAGGATCCTAACAGGCCGCTTGGCAGCTTCATATTCATGGGACCTACAGGAGTCGGCAAGACTGAGCTCGCAAGATCACTTGCCGATTTCCTTTTTGACGATGAGAACGCTCTCGTAAGGATTGACATGAGCGAGTTCATGGAAAAGCATTCCGTTTCACGGCTGATAGGAGCACCTCCAGGGTACGTCGGATACGATGAGGGAGGTTACCTTACCGAAGCGGTCAGGAGAAGACCCTATTCCGTCGTTCTGTTCGATGAGATTGAGAAAGCTCATCAGCAGGTATTCAACGTGTTCCTCCAGATCCTTGATGATGGCCGCCTGACCGATGGGCAGGGTAGAACCGTTGATTTCAAGAACACTGTGATCATCATGACCAGTAATCTTGGCAGCGAGTGGATAGCTGAGGCCGCCGGCAAGATGACTCAGGAGGAGCTTACGGAGAGGGCCAAGAGGGAACTGAGCACACATTTCAGGCCTGAGTTTCTCAACAGAGTCGATGATATCATCGTTTTCCGTCCTCTCGGACGGGACGAATTGAGACTGATCGTTGATATCCAGTTCAAAGCTCTGAACAGGCTGCTGAAGGAACAGAACATAACCCTTGTGCCATCTGAATCAGCTCTGGATCTTCTGACGAAACTTGGATACGAACCGGCGTTCGGTGCCAGGCCACTGAAGAGGGTAATACAGAAGTACGTTCAGAACGAACTGGCCAACTCCATAATCGATGGCAGCATACATCAGGGGCAGAGGGTGCTTCTGGATACCGAGGGTGAGGAATTCGTCATGAGACCCGAAGCTGAACCGGAATAAGATGTATCCGACCCTTATTGTAATTGCAGGATACCTCGCGGCTGACATCTTCCTTGACGGATATACCGCTGCCTTTGCGGTGTTGGCTCTCGGTCTGGGCGAATTCCTTTTCCTGCTGGTTTTCCGCGGTACCAAGCACCCCGTCCTCATTCTGGAGGGGGCGGTGCTGGCATCCGCGGGTCTTGCCGGGGAGATGCTCACTACCTGGGGGTACAGCGGAGCTGGATACGTACTCCTCGAGCTTATCCTTGCAGGAGTGCTGCTCATCTCAACCGCAAGAGGAAAGCCGTGGCTGGCTTCCCAGATGAAGAGAGTCGCCGGATTCTCAACCGGCAGTGAGTTTTCGGCGGAGATGTCAATTGTCATGGGGCTGGTCTTCCTTGCACATGGTATACTGCTTGCAATTCTGGCAGTACTTAATGGGACTGTGCCGGTCATTCCAGCCATCCTCTCATTCGGAGTTCTATATTTACTTGCTATCTTCCACCTCAGAATAAAACAGCGTAAGAGAAGCGAAGAACGTGCGCCGCTTCTTCAGAGAGGCGATGAAGGAAAACTGATACTTGAACTTTCGGGGGAGAAGCTGGGCAGCATGATGCTGAAGCAGGGAGCGGTCACCATCGTTACAGAGGTTGAGATTGCTGAGAATCTACCGGTTCACAAGTTCCTTGACACCCTTGAGCGGTACTTGAAGTATCAGGGCTGCAGGGCGGTGAGGTTTACTGTATGGGATGGTGATGATATTACTCTGGAAATGTCGGGCTACAGGAAAACCGCAACCGGCTGGAACAAGATTCTCTGAAGGCCGACCCTGGATAGCGATGTTCTGCAAGTGAGAGTATATTTCAACTGGTTTAGAATGATTCATGGAGGATCTTATGGGAAAAATTCTTTTAGTATTCTCAGTACTTATCCTCCTTTTCATTGCAGTATTATCCTGCAATGAGCCATCCGGGCCTCTGGAACTCTCCAATCCAACCGAATCAATACTCACGGTTACACTTGAAGATGAAAGTTCTCCTCTCCGAAATGCTGGTAACAGAAGTTCAGCTCTTCCTGTCGAACTTTCAATCAGTGGTGAACTTGCGCTTGAAAGAAACGGCAAGAGCGGATACCAGGCATTGTCAGTCTGGACCCAGTGCCCTGATGATAACTTTGTCTGGTATGCCATCTATCGCTCCCAAACTCCCGGGATTGCGTCTAATACTGGAGCTGCTGATACCAGTGTAATATTTTCTTCCGTATCAGATACTTCCTGGATCGATACCGGTATCAGCGAGGGGAATACCTACTATTACGCTGTCCGGACAATGAACGAGGATGACCTGGATTCCTGGAGTAACGAAGAATCCGTGGTTGTTCCCGCTGCCACACCGCCCACTTCATCAATACTCACGGTTACACTTGAAGAGATTGGTTCCCTTCATACCCATACTTCTACACTGGAAAGAAACGGCAAGGGTGAATATCAGACGCTAGCTGTCTGGACCCAGTGCACTGATGATAATTTCACCTGGTATACCATCTATCGCTCCCAGACCCCCGGAATCGAGTCCAATACTGGAATTGCTGATACCAGTGTGATATTTTCTTCCGTATCAGGTACTTCC
>CAZUYF010000178.1:0-4405 GCA_964624675.1 uncultured bacterium | reverse complement strand
ACTCCGGAACCGCCTTTGAACCGATCGATGGTTACAAAGGTGATTTCGCCAGGAACTACTTTTACATGGCCACCCGCTACCTCGGAGAGGACACCACCTGGTCAGGCAGCGCCATGGCTGACGGGGCAGTGCTTACCGCCTGGGCTGAAGAGATGCTCATCACCTGGCATTTAGACGATCCGGTCAGCGTAAAGGAGACCGACAGAAACGACGCGGTTTACGTTATTCAATCCAATCGAAATCCATTCATCGATCATCCTGAATACGTACTGATGGTTTACGATCCCACTTCCGTGGAAGGCGGGGAGTTCCAGGCAGTTTCAGCTGTTCTCTACCAGAACGTTCCCAACCCGTTTGCCGGTATGACCACTATCAGATTTACACTGCCCGAAACAGCGACGGTCAGTGTCACGGTGTACGATATTTCAGGAAAACTTGTAAATACATTAGTTGAGAACGATCAGCTTGCCGAAGGATATCATGACCTGATCTGGAACGGCAGAACAGCCTCCGGTGAGCCTGCCGCCGCAGGTATCTACTTCTGCAGATTCAGTACTCCAGGGGAAACCATCACTATCCGAATGCTGATAATAAGGGACGGCAGCTGAATGAGCATAATAGAAGCCCGGAATATAGACCGCAGTTTCGATGACCTGACAGTACTGTCAGGCCTTGATCTTGACGTAAAACAGGGCGAATTTCTGGCAATAGTGGGCAGAAGCGGCGTTGGGAAAAGCACTCTTCTCGCCATACTTGGAACCCATGATCTGGATCACGGCGGAACCCTGAGAATTGCGGAGAAGGCAACGGATGGGCTCTCATCATCCGCACTTGCGGCTCTCCGCAGAGAATATCTGGGTTTTGTATTTCAGGATTTTTACCTGCTGCCGGCTCTGACGGCTATGGAGAATGTGATTCTGCCGACTGTCTTTTCAGGGGGCAACCTGGAAAAGGCCAGGGCACATTCCCTGGATATCCTGGACAAGCTTTCAGTGAGGACTGATGAAACACCGACTTCGCTCCTTTCAAGGGGAGAAAGGCAGAGGGTGGCTGTAGCAAGGGGACTTGTTAACAGACCTTCGGTTCTTCTTGCCGACGAGCCCAGCGCAAGCCTTGACGAGGAAAGTGAGAATATCCTCTTCGATCTTCTGGACGAGTTGCGCAGACAGCAGAATTTCGCACTGATAGCTGTGGTTCATTCCACAGGTGTCCTCAACCGTGCGGACAGAATCCTCGAGCTGAAAGATGGTATCCTGCATGAAGTTGTCTGAAGTTAAGCTCGCCCTTCACCTGTGGAACCGTGGCCACTGGAAGGATTACATTTTCAGCCAGGGGATGCTGTTCACCGCGTCTTTGCTTCTTGTATTTTTCATATCCATCGGCCTTGGAGTACAAAATCTTCTTGACAGATTCCTCTCTAGCGATCTGCCTGCGGAGCAGGTGAGGGTTACTCCTTCGGGAATGCAGGTTGGGTTCTTTCAGACCGAAACCGGTGGAATGGAAATCACCGAGGAAATAAAGAGCGAGCTTGCGAACTCACCCCTGGTGGAGAGAATAGATCCCCAGATATATGCCCATGTTCCAGCCCTGCTGCGGGGTCAGCTGGGAGGACAGCCCTACTACACTGATATCACCCTGGAAGGGGTCACAGGGGAATTCCTGGGAGATTCTCTTCTGGAAGATATAAACTGGTCCTATACGCTTGATGATTCCTCAAGCCGCTTTCTTCCGATAATCCTCAGCGAGAACCTTCTGCTTCTGTACAACGCGGGTTTTGCCGAATCCAATAACCTTCTGGGCCTTACACCGGATGGTGTACTGGGAACGGAATGTATCGTTACACTGGGAAGAAGTTCAATAGCTGATCTTGACAATCCTCCCGTAACTGTAAGAGCCAGAATAGAGGCGACCTCCCGCAACATGAACCTCTTCGCAATTGGTGTTCCCTTTGAATTCGTAGATGAGATAAATTCGCTCTTCCTTCCGGATGATACAAGAAGGTTCAGCGCGCTTGTCATAACAGCAAAGAGAGCTGAGGATGTCCCCGAGATTGTAAGAATCGTTGAGGAAACAGGTTTGCGAGCCGAGACCAGAAGAGGCATTGCCCAGAAAGCTGAAATCCTTGTAGGTGCGGTGACCGCAGCTCTCTCTGCTCTGGCTGCCGCTATTCTTCTGTCTGCTCTCTCGAGCGCCATCCATACTCTGGTTGCCGACCTGAAGAACAGGCGTTTCGCGCTTGGGGTTCTGATGGCTCTCGGCACTCCTCACGACAGACTTGCGATGATCTTTGCGTTTCAGATCCTATTCATGTCTTTCATTTCGATGGTTCTCGGAGCTGTTCTGGGCTGTCTTCTGGCATGGGGGGCAAGCAGCGCGCTTCTTTCGCTAAGTCCTGTGCTCAGAGCCGCAGTTGACAGCCTCGCAGTGTTTCCTGCAGGATGGCTCGCAGCTGGAATAGGAGTAATGCTTGCCACTTCTACAGGCACGGCATACGTTTTCTTCGGTCGGATACTGAAAACACCGGTAACGAGACTGCTCCGACCCTGATCTGAACGGATCAGAAAAGGTCGAAATTGATCGAAGTTGTGAAGCTGCTGTTGAATTTTTTCCAGGTTGAGATCTCAGGCGATCTTGTGTAATCTACAGCGTAGCCTATTCTTACATATAGAGGGCTCCATGCATTGAATGCCAGGGATATGCTTCCCTTTGAGATGAAATTCTCCGGATTATCCGGCGGGAAATAGACGTTACCTGAAATCTCCGCCTCTCTGATGAATGTATAGGGTTTCCTGTACCTTAAATCTGCAGAGGCAAAAACGGAGAAATCATTGATGAATAATTCTCCGGCACCAGAGGTCCACCGTGCATTGACAGCACCAAGTCCCAATTTAGGTGAGAACCAGAACCATGAAAGAATCCGTTTCTGCCATCCAGCCGCACAGTAGGAACTTATCTGCCATGGACGCTCGGTGTACATCTGTCTGTCCCAGTCTGATGCTGCTTCAACGTAATAGCTGTCATGGAACCAGTAATCGACTCCCAGTCTTGCCCAGCCCCTGTTTGTATTGAGAGTATCTCTACTGAGACCGTATATCTCCTCCCATGTGACTGACCTCCCGCCTGCAGCTGCATCAACTGAAGTTCCCCTGCTATCGAACCGGTAAGACACACTGGCGCTCCCGCCCCATTCAAGCATAGCCCGGTTTCCACGTTCGATTGAAAGATCCGCTGCTGTTGATGCGCTGAAACCCTGCATCGTTCCTGTGGTGGATTCAGAGTCATAGGAATCACCGGCGATTATCCTCAGCCGGTTTCTTGCCTCACTGTTGTAAACATCCTTTTCAAGAATTCTAAGATAGTAATCTACAGCATCCTCTACTCTGGCTTCCCGCTCAGCGATATCACCAAGGGACAGTAATGCCGGTAGAAATTCCGGATCCAGGGACAGGGTTTCATCGAAGTAACGGTGGGCTGATCCGGAAACACCGCTCTCCGCCTTGAGTGTTCCCAGCAGATACAAAGCAAGAATGTTATCCGGATCCTGCCGGATGGACTCATTCAGCTGCTCCTCAGCATCTTCGGGATGGGAATCTGAGCCTGACATTAAAAGTACTCCCCGGGCCGCCAGGGTGAGTGAGGTCTGAGAATCCGGAAGAAAGGACTCCGCAGTAAAATCGGTACCCGCTTCAAAACCACTTTCCAGGGCCGAGGCAATGTACATCGCCGCAAGTGCTTCGACATCGGTGGAATCCGCAGCGTAAATCTCTACAGCTTCCTCTATGGCAGCTCCCCAGTCGCCTTGAGAACAGCTTGAATACCAGGGCTGAAGGTTTTCCGGCAGAAAGGAAAGAAGAATGATCAATATTGAGTAATACATCAGAAGAGCCTCAGATTCAGTCTTGAATAGAATTCAGTATCGTATTTCTCCCAATAATCGTAAACGGGAGTTCTTTCGTATCCGACATCGTATCCAAATGTCAATGACAGAGGATCCCACATTTCAAATGTAAGTTCTGCCAGCCCGTTTATCTGGGTGTTATCAGGATCATCAGGCGGGATATAGAAGTTCCCCCAGAACCAGAATGACGGCCAGGGTGAGTCATCAACGGAGATCCATAGCGATATGGAACCGTACAAAGTTGTTCTATCTGTCCTCTCATTCTCAAAACCGGAAGCCCAATGTGTGTTTACCTGCCCGATACCCGTCGAGGGGGACACCCATAGCCAGTCGTTCAGCCATTTCTTATACGCTAAGGAAAAATATGAACTTATCTGCCAGGGCCTGACAGTTCGGGGCTGTCTGTCCCATGAGCTGCTGGCACTAACAGTGAAATAATCGGACAACACCCTGTCTATGGACATGGTTACATTTGCCCAGGTGTAGTCACTTTCGTAATCCTTGGAA
>CAZUYF010000177.1:0-4433 GCA_964624675.1 uncultured bacterium | reverse complement strand
CGCCTTAGAAAAAGCGCAAGATCGCATGCACCGAAATTACGGTTTGCGTATATCTCACCTGAGTGCCTGCTGCTTCCACCCCCATCGATATGAAAGTAGAAATCCGAACGCCATGAAATGCCGTAGACTATCCTGCTGGCTGACAGCACCGGATAATCAAGCTCTCCATGCACTGACCAGTCAAGTATGTGACCCTTCTGAAAGGATATCCCGCCCGGCCTGTAAATACCAAGGCTTAAGGCGTAACCGGGGATGTACCCGGCAGGGAAAAAAAGAGCATGGTCCTGAATTCTAATATCAGGTCTGCTCCCGATACGAAGCTTCAGGTCGCTTACGATCTGCTCGCTGGAATCCGGATCGCTGGAGTCCTGATACCGTTCATGCCCGGCGAAGAGATTGAAGAGCAGATCTTTGTAATCCACTCCAAAAATACCATGAATACCCCAATGGGAACCCCTGAATCCGCCTGTTCCTGTATACATTTCAAAGGATACTCCCGCACCGAAGCTGAATGGACCATACTGGACAACCGTCAGATCATCCTCGATCCTGGAATAGATGAGCCTGTTCTCGTCCGGCTGAAAGAAGAATCTCGCGTCCAGACAACCGCTGTTGCTTACAGGGAAAGAGAGTCCCCAACCTGAAGTGAGAGATAGCAGCAGCAGGATCATCTGTCAGCTGAACGGGAGGATTGAACGGAAATCGATTCTTCATGTTTGACACTCATTTTCGAATGTAGCGGGTTGTGAGCAGAACTATCCAGGCGGCACCGAATATCACCGCAGCAGTTGTCGCAATGGCGGCGCCGAAGCCTCCGTATCTTGGTATGAGGTAGATGTTCAGACTTACATTAACAACGGATGAAATAATAACGCTGTACAGGGAGTACTGGGGTTTTCCGATGGCAGATGCCGCAGTGGCGAAGAAACTGCCAAGGGGCCTCACAACGGCAAGAGCGCCCAGTATCAGGAGGATATTCCAGTTTTGGGAGTATTTTCCGCTGTAAACGAAATCAAGTACCTGCTGCGGGAAAAATACGTACAGAATAACAGCGGGAAGAATGAGAATCTCCGCCAGCAGAACCGTACTCCATACCCGTGACTGTATCTCCTTCTTTTGACCCTGCTTCCATATTCTGGAAATGTAGGGAAGAAGAACCATATTGGCGGCGCTGATGACCATCAGTGTCAATCCTGAAAGTGACCTGGAAGCGCCGTAGGCTGCAACATCATCCGGAGCGATCTTACCAAGCATCAGTATGTCTGTTCTGGTGTAGATGAAATTAGCCACGGAGGCTCCCAGGGTGATAACCGCGAAGCGCATGACACTTCGAATCCGGTCAATCCTGACACCGGCAGAAGGGAAGAAAAGACGCCTGGCAAACAGGAAGTTAACGAAGAAAGCAACTAAGTTCGCAGCTATCATGGCAGTGAAGATCTGGTGGGCGGTCTTGAGTGTACCGGTGAGCAGGAGAATTCCAACTATTAGACTTTTCACGATGAACTGAACGATATCCGATATCATTACGTCTCTGGTGCGATGTTTAGTGAGCAGAAGCAGCCTGGGCAATCCGCTCAGTGTACCAGTGATAACAACTCCGGCAAGCAGCAGAGGAATACCCGACAGATCAAGCGGTTCGTAAAAAGAACCGATGATCCTTCCTCCCGCAATAAGCAGGAAAGCAGAGAAAAGCGCGAAGCAGACA
Organism: uncultured bacterium; assembly: GCA_964624675.1. Classification (GTDB taxonomy): domain Bacteria; phylum Fermentibacterota; class Fermentibacteria; order Fermentibacterales; family JCC-6; genus Aegiribacteria. The sequence goes on along the minus strand of CAZUYF010000177.1, from coordinate 2,728 downwards.
GCCATTAGAATGCCGGAATTGGCCAGCTGCTTTTCTCTCAATCCTTCGCCCTCTGAAGCAAGTTTCAGTATTGCCTGCTGAATAAACCCTCCGCCCAGGAGGACTCCGAACATCTCCAGGCTTTTCGCAACGGCATATATGGCGTAGGCCTCCGGGGGAAGGGACCTTATTATGAAGATGGTAAGTATACCCCAGATGGCAAGGGTTCCGCGACTGATCAGGGCGGGCAGCCCGATTTTCAGTATTTTGTGACGAAGGTCATATAGATTACTGAAGTGAGACATCAGCCTCCATAGTTATAATCAAAGATACTCGGACCACTTCTCCAGCAGAACACCGACATATCCCGTTACGTTGAATTGACTTCTTACCTTAGCTGAACCCTGTGTTCCAAGTTCCTTGGCGAAATCGGCGTCCAGCAACAGCTTTTCAATGGCGTCCGCCAGTTCCGCGGAGTTCCCCGGAGGGACAAGTATACCGTCCTTCCCATTCTCAATCAGTTCCGGGATTCCTGACAGTGACGTTGATACCGTGGGAACACCGACTGCCATCGACTCCATGAGTGAGACAGGGATTCCATCCATATCCCCGTTCTGGGCGCATATTGAGGGAAGTACGAAAATATCAGCTTCGGCAAGCCGATCCATTACTTCATCGGATTTAAGAAGTCCCTCGAATTGCAGAACATCTCTCAAACCCAGCTTCTCCACCTGCTTCCTGAACCCATCGAGAAGCAGTCCGGATGTATCAGATCCAATGACCCGGCAGCTGAATTGAAGGTTCCTTTCCTTGAGGATCCGGCAGGCCTCCAGAAGGACTGGTACACCCTTTTTCTCGCCCAGACCGCTGGCTGTGCAGATGATCTTCGATATTGTACCGGGACCGCCTTTCCTTTTGGGAAGTGAACTGAAATCAAGGCCCAGATATGTAACGTCGATCTTGTCTTCCAGATGTTTTCCATAGCGTTTTGAAATGTATTTCCTGTTGAATTCGGAAATGGTGAAGATTCGATCGGCTTCGCAAAGAAGGAACCTGATCATATCCTCTCTGGGTGGTACGAAGATATCCACAGCATGCGTTGTGAGAGTGAAGGGTTTTCGAAGAATTCTTCCCGCCCACATGGCAGCGAATGCCGAAGTCTCGGCAAAATGAGAATGAATGAACAGTGTTCTTCTGTCTATGTGTCCTGCCAGTGATGCACCCAGTAGAAAGTACCTGAAGGATCGCTTTTTCAATGATAGAAACGCATTACTGCAAAACTTTGCGGGATGTCTGAGGAAAACAGGGATGCACTCCTTCAAAAACAAAAGCGCCAGTGATGGTATGGAACAGGTAATAAACTTGCTCGTCACAGTCTGATTTATGGTAATATCATCTGCAAGTTTGTGCCGGGGAACTATATCCAGCCAGAATTTCGAAGTTGAAGTGGAACGTGGAAGGAAAATATCTATTTCAAAGCCTTCCGAGTTCAGCTGCACGATTTCCCTGAAAACGTATGTTGGAAGAAACCCAAGACTGTAAGCGATTTTACCTGAACTCATGCGCCAGATTCCTTAATCAGGTTTCGATAATGGGGGGTACCGGGGAGAGAGAATCATCCTGTTCGTCGAGTTCGGTATCTGATTGATCCTCGGTTGTATCCCGGGAAAGCATAAGTTCCCTGTCCTTGAGGCCTACGAATTTGCCGAAGGCTGACTTTTCGAGCAGGAGAAGCCTGGCGGCTTTTTCAACAACCTCGACGGCATCGCACGCTGAGTCAATATCCTTTCCAAGGCCGAGAATTCCATGCTTTCTCCAGATGACGCAGTCACTCTCGCGGAAAGCTTTTGCGGTTTCCTCTCCCAGTTCCCAGGTTCCCGGTGTCATGTAATCCATGAACCGGACACCTCTGCTCATCAGAAGTGAGACTTCCGGATGGGATCTGTTTACGGCATCCTCCAGCATTTCCGCCGGCAGGTCGCTTGAGGAGAGCGCAAGCATATGGGTGGAGTGGGTATGGACCAGAGAGGCGGTTTTCCACCCCCGGTTAGTGGCTTCCGCCAGAACCAGGAGATGTGAACTGAATTCGGTCGTTGGCTCCTTCCCGGACGCGAGCCGTATTACTTTCATGCCATCAGCCGAAACCCTTACCGGAATGATTTCAGTATCCAGTTCGAGCAGGAGCTTTCTGAACCTGCTTCCTGCGCAGGTAACAAGAAAAGTCCGACCCGCCAGTTCGGGTATGGGGGAGGGGAGGATGTCTGTGACGACATCCTCATCCCATAACGAGCTGTCGGATCCTTCAGGCAGAAGTACGGAGATATTACCCGCGTTGGCTTCAGCCCAGCCTGTTCTTGCAAGCTCGGCGGCGATACGGCCTATATCCTCTTTCGTCGATCTGATGAGATCCATTCAATTTATCTCAGATCAGCTTTGCAAGAGACTTCGATATGATATCCAGTCCCATCTGAATTTCTTCGTCGGTGATATTCAGCGGGGGCCTGAATCTGATGCTTCTGTCACCGCATGGAAGAATAATGGCTCCGTTTTTCAGTATTTCAGAAACCATATTGTTCCTGATCTCAGTGTCTGGAAGGTCAAATGCGCACATGAGGCCCTTGCCCCTGATATTGGAAATGACCTCGGGGTGTTTCTCCTTTAGATTCTGGAGACCGGCCAGAAGGGTTTCACTCCGGGAACGAACGTTCTCAAGTATGTTCTCATTCACCATTACATCAAGGTATTTGTT
>CAZUYF010000176.1:0-4489 GCA_964624675.1 uncultured bacterium | reverse complement strand
CAGCTTGAAGCGAATCACCCTCTTCCAGTACTTCCTCTATCCTGTTTCTGTAATAGGCGCCAAGATAAGTAACAGAATCACGTTTAAGTTCACGTTCCATGAATGTAGCCACCGCTATTCCGTACTGCGTCTCGAGTACCCAGTCGTGCTGGGCGGTCATGCCCCCCTCGAACTTGGATGCAAGGTCCTGAAGTGACAGCCTTATCCTTTCGAGCTCCCGCTCAACAGCAATAAGGTCCTGGCGATCCTGCTCGGTTCCAGTGATCACGGTCATTTCATGAACTTCGCCCGCCGCAAGAGTAAGTATCTCAGTCTCGCTTCTGCTCTGCTGGATCAGAACACTCAGTTGATATTCCAGATCCTCGGTATCCATTTCAACCGGCAGTGAGAGAATCGTCTCGAGGTAACTGATTTCACTGAAGAGTTCCCGGAGCGATGCTTCCTCTTGCGTGATCATCTCGACAAGCTCCATATCACCCTGGGTGAAGGCTTCCTCCTTGAGTTCAACCAGACCGAGTCTTATCCTGTCAAGGCGTTCCCGCTCAAGGCTGAACTCCTCCTGAGTAAGGGATGATCCGGACAGGAAAAGATCGTAATTATCGGCCGCTTCACTGTATTCGGCCAGCAGATCTTTGTACATGCTTATAGCAGTATCCAGATCTTCAGCTCCGAGAGCACAATTTGCCTGGGCGAGTTCAAATTCTGAAATAAGTTCCGAATTCGGAATCTCCTTCATTATCATACCCGCGAAGTTGTATGCTTCCTGATACTTCTCAAGACGCATCAGTGTCCATACCTTTCCAATCATGGCGATATCGTAGTAGGAACTGAAGGGTGAAACACGTGAGTATAATTCGAGGGCGGATTCGTAATCCTCTTCTTCATCGACTAATATCTGAGCGAGTGCGATCCTGGCCCTGTCTGCCAGATCAGAATCGTCCGAGGATGCTCCTATACCGCTGATTATCCCCTGCAGCGCCGTCTTGGCTGCATCTATATTGCCTTCTTCAACAAAGGCTACCGCTTTGAGGTACTCCGATAACGTAGAGTATTCGCTGGAAGGAGCTATGTAATTATACAGCACTCTAGATCCGGCAAAATCCCCCTGGCTGTACGTTGACAGGCCTGCTGCAATGTATGCCAGGTCAATGAATTTAAAGGCTGGATCGGCTTCTATCAAACTGCGGAAGTACTCAACTGCTCCTTCATAATCCTGCAGTTCGAAGGAGATAAGCTCCAGCCTGAAGAGAGCCTCTACGTAGTAAATGGAAGTTGGAAAGTTAACCACCACGGATTCAAAGGCATCTTTTGCCCAGACAATCGAACCTGTGGTGTACAGTTCTTCACCAAGAAGGAAAGCGCTTTCGGCGCTGGCAAGCATAGCATGCTGCCTTCGAAGCAGGACCAGCTCGGTCATGATGCGTCCAAGCCGTTCCTCTTCCCTTGCTATCTGGGCTTCCACTTCCACCAGCTCAGCAACGATCCGCTCAAGGAGTATGCTTGTAGCTTCTGTTGTATCGGCGGGCTCAGGTGTTTCAAGGGAGTCGGCTGCCGTCTGGGCAGCGGCGGCGGCACAACAGACAAACAAAAGAAGCAAAGAACGCAGCTTCATATCAACAGACCGTTTCTTTAGCGGTTCTCAAGAAGATCGCGGAGCCTCTGAAGTTCATCTTCTGCTGCACGTCTTCTTGCTTCGAGTTCCTCCAACCGATCTCTTGCTCTTTCGATTCGCTGCCGCTCACGTTCAAGGGCGATCTGTCCAGCACCAAAGATGGGTCCGAATCTTGATTGAATTCCAAATGTTACTTTTGAATTCTGCATGATATCGGTCTTGTTCTGACCCGAAGGCGGGAATATCGTCATCTCGAATTCGGCCCATGCCATTTGAAGAGTGATATACTCATTAACATCGTACGATGCTCCGAGATTAAGATCACGCCCATCCTGTTCAAGAGCAATGGTGATTACTTCGGAAGGCTGGTAAACAATTGACCCGAAAAGCCCATGGGATATAGAGCTTCCGATACCCAGCGCGCCTGAATCAACAATCCCCACGAAACGGCCTATACCTATACCCAGATTTACTGTAGCTGGAACCCCCAGCACGTACCTGAGGTCTTTCGAAACAACACCGTATGCCGACCAGTTCTGCGCGTGGTCGTATGGGTAGAACTGCTCCACACCTGCGGAATCTATTTTGAAACAGTCAATGTATCTTTCTCCTGTCATATTCTCAAGCCCGATAGCGAACGCTGGAACCATGATTCCCTCGTGCAGCACTGCAAATTTCACATCCCCGACGATGCCGCCGTCACCAAGGAAGGAGACCCCTATCTGACCGTACTGAAACAATCCTACATCAAGGTGTCCGGTAATCATGAACTCGCTGTTTGAAGCCCCTGAGGTATCTTCAACGGAGTAAATTGAGGCTGAAAGTTCTATTTCTACTTCTGTATGCTGCAGAATGTATGCATCAGGGCAATCCAGAACGCCTGAATGCGAAAAGGGAAGGGAACCAGCATGAACAACAGCAGACACTAAAAGAAGACCAAAAAATATATGGTACTTCATAATTTCTCCATTCCTTAAGCCCCTTTTGAGCAGGCGGGCAATATCCATTACCACAGAATATAATTATTGAGTAAATTTGTTCAAGAGTCAACCTCGATACGTGACTCACAGTAAACCGGTATACATGGATGCAGTGTTGATTTCAATAACTTAAAAAAACTAGTATATTGTGAGAAATATATTGGATAAGTTGAGGTTTTAATGTCCCTTTCCATTCTCATTTCAGCAGCGTTATTACTGCAATTGCCCGAATGGGAGACAGATATTGGCTGTCTACCCTTGACTGGCCCTCTTCTGGCTGAAAACTCCGCAGGAGCAATGGATATTTTCATTGCAATCGGTGAACATGGTCTCGGAGGATGGACAGGAAGAGGTCAGATACTGGATGGGTTCCCGGTTTCCTTTGATCGTGGAGTATCGGAAAAACCCGCAGCATTTTATTCACAGATCACAGGTAATGTTGTAGTATACGCCGACAACGATGGATTCGTTCATATGGTCGATCATAGAGGGATCGAGCAGCCCGGCTGGCCCGTATTTGCAGGATCGGAAATCATAACAGGTATTTCGGTTGTTGAACTTGATAATGACGGAACACCCGAGATCGCATTCGGTTCCACCGATTCCAGGGTTCATCTTCTCGATATTTATGGCAGCCCCTTGCCCGGCTGGCCCGTGGAGCTTCCTGCAAAACTCTATTGGCAGCCATCTCAACTATCACTCGGAGGCAATTCAGGATACGGACTTGTATGCGCGCTGGTAACCACTCAGATATATGTCCTGTCACGTGAAGGTTCAATCCTTCCCGGATGGCCGATCAACACAGGGTTCACCTCCGGAAATATACCTGTAACAGCAGATATCGATGCTGACGGTCTTGGTGATGTTGTCTTCACGACATACAATAACAGGCTCTATGTGGTAAGCTCCAGCGGAGCGGGTATTGACGGATGGCCTTTCTTTCTTGACAGCAGATCAACCGGGGGATCTATAGCAATCGGTCATCTTGATCCTGATATAACAGGGCTGCAGCTCGCAGTTTCATGCGTAGACAGTTCCATAAACCTGGTCAACGGCAGCGGAAGGATAGCCGGACAATGGCGCTGGCCGAACGTTACAGACGGTCTTCCGACATCACCGATCATCAGCAGAACCAGCGATGGACTCGGCGTTATAGTTGGATCCGACGCTGGATATGTATATGCCTGGAATGCAGATGGAAACAGCATTGACGGTTTCCCGATTGACTTTGACCAACCGATATCCAAAACCCCGGCAGCAGGGGATATCGACGGTGATGGAAATCAGGAGCTTGTTGTTCTGGGCAGATCAGGCAAACTTGCAGCCTTCTCGATTTCCACGATAAGTGCAGCGACGGCCTCATGGCCGCAGATGCTTTGTGATGAATCCAATTCCGGTAGCTACGGAATATCCTATCTTCCCGTCGCCAGGGCTGGAAGTATAATGTTCGAAGCCTCCGGTGCTGTAACTCTGCCGTATGAGATAAGCGGCAGGAATGTAACAGATATTACACTTGCATATTCGACCAATGCCGGGATTTCATGGCTGGAGACCAGCAGTTTTCATGATGAAGGCAGTAGCATAATCTGGTTCAGCGATGAAGATCTTCCGGGGCAGGACCTGGAGCGATGTGCCCTTAAGGTTACACCTTACTGCCCCGACGGCCCAGGTGTAAGCGGTCTGTCAAATGTTTTCCATGTAGATAACAACACCCCTCCTACACTATACCTTTTCACATCGGAGGAGGTTTCGGACTGGTGCTACCTTCTGCAGTATGGGGTTGAGGACCCGGAGAGTGATATTATTCAGCTGCAGGCGCAATATTCAATCGATAGTCAGCAAACCTGGCACAACGCCCATCTAACAGGCAGCACCTACGAAATACCTGCATGGTTCT
>CAZUYF010000175.1:0-4552 GCA_964624675.1 uncultured bacterium | reverse complement strand
TTCCCTTCTCGATTGCCGAAAAGGTGATGGAGGAACTAAATAAGAGCTGATCTGTTATCCGGGAATTCCATTTGAAACGAGTTTGTCTCTGAGCTTGCCTATAGCCCGGGCTCTGTGGCTGATGCGGTGTTTATCCTCTGGTGAGCATCTTGCGAAAGTATGATCAAGCTCATCGGGAAGGAAAACCGGATCGTAACCGAAGCCCTCTTCCCCATCAGGTTCTTCTATGATAACACCGGTAATCTCACCGATTACGCTGAACTCCACCTCGGGTGATACCAGAACTGCTGAGGTCCTGAATGCGGCTCTCCTGTTCTCCTCGCAGAGCATAGTTCTTAAGAGTTTTCTGATATTGTTCTCATAAGAACAGTCGATGCCGGCAAACCTGGCGGCGTAGATACCGGGAGCGCCACCAAGAACATCGACGAAAAGACCTGTATCGTCTCCAATTGCCGGCAGTTGAGTTTTCTCGGATACATCCCTCGCTTTGATGAATGCGTTCTCCTCTAGGGAGCTCCCCGTCTCCTCGATGGACCAGTCCGGAATAAGGGCATGAACCGGGATAATTTCAACCTGCAGGTCTCGAAGGAGGTATTGAAGTTCCCTGAGTTTATCCTTGTTACCTGAGGCAAGAACGATGCGCTTCATTCCGCTGAAGCCTCCCTCTGAAGCGGGATAATGATCTCCCTGATAGCTTTTATGGCTTTTTCCGTCATTGTGTTGACAGTTTCAACGGGAACGGTCCCGCCCTCCGCGGTAGCCTGCAGTTCAACCAGTTCACCTGATTCTGTGGCCACAACATTCATGTCCATCACAGCTCTGAAATCTTCATCGTAACATAGATCTAGAAGGATATCTTCACCAACCACACCCAGGCTTAATGCACTGACATACCCCCTGAACGGATCTTCCTTCATCTTCCTCTCCACGATCTGCCGCTTAATTGCAAGCCGAAGAGCCACAGCACCTCCGACAATTGACGCAACGCGTGTTCCGCCGTCGGCTATAAGAACATCGCAGTCTATCGTTATGGTACGCTCACCCATTCTATCGAGATTAACTGCCTGTCTAAGACTTCTTCCTATCAACCTCTGGATCTCATGAGTTCGACCCTTCACTCCGCTGATTTCTCTTTTAATTCTACGGTTGCCGCTGCCTGGAAGCATTCCATACTCCGCGGTAATCCATCCGGTTCCCTTGCCTGCCAGAAAGAAGGGAACCCTGTATTCAACCGATGCGGAGCACAGAACCCTTGTTTCTCCCCATGTTATCATCACGCTGCCGTCCGGCAGAGGCTGGTAACCTGTTTCTATTTCGATCTCTCTGAGATCATCGTTCTGGCGTCCGTCAACTCTCATCGGGCTCCTGTCATTTTCAGAATAGCGGTTTAGTGGAGATCAATGCCTATCACCCACTTCAATCTGTGTAACCAGAGGTATGGCTTTGCCTAAAAACCTCTGCGCGATCTCCTGGAATTTCAGAGGTATGTCACTTACATAAAAACTGTTCTCCCCCTGCATGCTGTCAGATCTTAAACCCTTATCGTCAAGAATGGAGGCAACCTCATCTGCCGTTGATTCGGCGGAATCGATCAGCCTGATGCCCTCTCCAAGCAGTTTCGAAAGCGCATCCCTCAGAAGAGGATAGTGTGTACAACCCAGAACCAGTGTATCTATACCCTCGTTCACAAGGGGTGCTGTGTATTCCTTCAGAACCAAATCGGTGATATTGTGATCGAGCAGTCCTTCTTCCACAAGAGGAACAAGGAGGGGCGCGGGCTGGGCTATCACCCTTTTTACCGAGTCGAACGATTTCAGTGCTTTCTGGTACGCTCCGCTTGAGATTGTGCCCAGGGTTCCGATAACTCCCACTATCCCGGATTCAGTTATTCCCGCTGCAGCTTTCGCTCCGGGGTCTATAACGCCTATTACGGGTACATCAGCGAACTCTCTAAGTGCGGGGAGGCTGACGGATGATGCAGTGTTGCATGCCACTACAAGCAGTTTAAGACCCTTCCCCAGAAGAAACTCAGCATCCTCTATTGCAAACCTGATTACCGTCTCGGGGGATTTTGAACCGTAGGGTAACCTTGCAGTATCACCAAAATAGACCACCGATTCACGGGGAAGCAGGCTGTTCACAGCCCTGACGACTGTAAGACCTCCTACTCCCGAATCAAAGATACCGATTTTTCCGGAGTTCATCGTCTGAATACTCCTTCAATTCCTCTAAGTGGAATACCTTCCGGGTAGGAAGAAAGCAGATTTCCGGCAACAATGGGAAACAGACGTGTAAAACAGATGAATCGGCTTTCAATTGTCAGTTTCAGGCCAAGAAAATCTCTTTCAGAAGGAAGGTCAACATAAATCGTATCGAGTTTGGTGAAGATGTAAACCTGATCTATGTATTCATCCTCTATTCCAGCTTCGGCAGCCCAGCGTTTAACCAGGAATAGAGCCTCAAGGGGTTTACCCTCTATTTCAGGCGCAGTGGGTAGGGAATCGATAACCGGCCCGGATGATTCAGAAACGTAAATAGAGCAGGGCGTAACTTCCCAGGAGGCTTCAGGTCCCTCGGGCAGATCCTCAATCTCGGGAAGAGTTATCCCCTCTTCCGATGTATAAAGGCTTTCTGCTGGTAAATACAGCTCAACGTCCTCGGATGTTTCATCCGGGATTCCATCCGTTCCCAGGGTTTTATTGACCGTCTTCATGCCGAAGGAAATAGCGATATAAATGAGAATAATAATACCAGCGATGGCACCCAGACGGATCAGTATTCCTCTGAGATCACTGCTTTCAAGCTTCAACATCAGAAATCCTCCATTACTGCTGCTCAGAAAACTTCAGAACAGCATCTACAATAGCTTCTGCGGACGCAAGACGGAAGTCCAGAGATTGGAGCATCTGCTCCTCTCCCGGATTTGAGATGAACGCTATCTCAACAAGAACCGAGGGCATCAGTGCTCCGCGCAGTACGTAAAATCCTGCCTGCTTCACTCCTCTGCTTGCGTTTCCTGTGAACCGCTCCGCCATGCTGTCCTGAATCTCAACGGCAAGTGAGCTGCTTCTTTCAAGGTAAATATTCTGGGCTATATCAGCAAGGAGGAACGAAAGAGCGTTATCCTGGAAGGAATGAGAACCTGCATCGTAACCTTCATCGAACTCTATCACGCTGTTCTCCAGCATTTCTACCGCTCTGCTGTCGTCGGTTCTGGCCCTCGACAGAAAGAACGTTTCGAAACCGTTCGCGGAAGAATTCACAGCCGCGTTGCAGTGAATACTGATGAAAAGGTCGGCTTTCATTGAGTTTGCGAGCCTTGTCCTTGCTCCCAGAGATACGTAACAATCGGTGCTTCTTGTCATGATGATTTCCAGATCGGGTCTTCTGATACTAAGAATGTCCCGTACAAGAAGTGCTATTTCGAGTGCCCTGTCCTTTTCAAAAGTGCCTGAATAACCTATGGCTCCGGGGTCCCTGCCGCCGTGCCCCGGATCGATAACTATGCAGTCGAAATCATCGAGCCAGGGAGACTGCTGGCCCATTTCCAGAGCTGCAATGACCGATGAATCGGAATAGATCTGATCGGAATCAATGTATGCCGGTTCCCTCGGAGGGCCGTTCCATGAAAGTTCAGGGAAGAGTAATGGTTCCGCAGCTCTGAAGAAGATAAGCATAACCAGGCTATCTTCACTTAGTGAATACTCCAGGGAATCAACTGCATCTGTCAGTTCAACGGTAAAACCGCAGGAATCGGCATCAGCCTCCCAGCCGTACACCCAGAACGGCAAAAAGGCTTCGGGCATAATAACTCTGTGGCCGGGTCTTACATTCACAGAATATCCTGTAACGGTTATACTGTCTCTGATAACTTCTGAAGAGGTAAGCTCCATCAACAGTCCATCGAACCTGGGAATGATACGTGTGGTTACCGTTCCACCCACCAGGGCTGCAATACAGAAGAGAAGGTGCAGACTAATCATTCCCTCTTAATGCCCTCTTCATCTCTGTTCTTACATTCCTTTCATTGTCCCGCTCGGCAATGGCACGACGCTTGTCGTACTGCTTCTTGCCCCTGCAGATCCCCAGTTCCAGTTTCGCCCTTCCGGAGGTAAGATGAATATCAAGGGGAATGAGCGTATAACCCTTCTCACGAATCATCCTGCCTATCTTTTTCAGCTGCCTTCTGTGCGCCAGCAGCTTTCTATCACGGTAAGGCTCATGATTATCCCTTGCCTGGTCGTATTCAGCAATATGCATCTGATGGACCCAGAGTTCTCCGTTATCGTCCAGTGAAGCGTAAGCCCCGACAAGACTGACCTTTCCATCCCTTATGGATTTAATCTCGGAACCCTTCAGTACCAGCCCTACTTCCATTGAATCAAGTATTTCATACTCGTACCGGGCTTTCCGGTTCCGTGCAATTACTTTATTATCATCTTTCATATATTCACCTTTCCCGGCCTGGAAATATACAGCAAAGTACCGGGTTCGGTAGGATGAATATTGACTTTGTGCGATTTCTTCTCTAGTATCGCCGGGCACAGAGCCG
>CAZUYF010000174.1:0-4572 GCA_964624675.1 uncultured bacterium | reverse complement strand
TGTATGCATAGGCTGAATAAGGGGGTTTGAACAGTTTTGGGCTATAGCGAGTGAAATGCCGTATATTATTACGATGATCTCAAGGAGCAATTCATTCAAATCTTCAAAGGAATTAGCATCGAGTTAATGATGTACGAAGCTTCAAAAAGGAATTTCTTATGTTGAACGAACATCAGGTAGTTATAACGGGTTTGGGCGCTGTAACACCGATTGGTATAGGTGTAGAAGATTTTGTTGAAGGATTGAAGACCGGACGAAATGGAATAGCGAGGGTTACCGGCTTTGATGTAACAGATTTTCGTTCCACCCTCGCGGGTGAAGTAAACGATTTCAATGCTGAGAACTGGATTGACAGAAAATCAGCAAGACGCATGGATCGATTCACTCAGTTTGCACTTGCCGCATCTGCCATGGCGATTGAAGATGCAGGGCTGGAATCGTACGCATTTGACGGAAACAGAGCAGGTGTCATCATCGGCTCGGGGATCGGTGGTGCGCAGGCTATCGAAGATGGTTATACCATACTTCTGGAAAAAGAACCCAGAAACATGAATCCGCTTTTTGTTTCCAGGCTGCTCATCAATATGGCAGCGTGTATGGTTTCCATTAAATACGGTTTGAAAGGTCCCCTTTCTGCTCCCTCCGTGGCCTGTTCTACCGGATCAAACGCTATCGGTGATGCTTTTCGGATTCTTCAGCGAGGGGATGCTGATATCATGATAGCAGGCAGTTCCGAGGCATGTATTAATCCCCTGCCCTGGGGATGTTTCTGCGCCACACGATCCATGACTTCAAATGATTGTTTAGATACTGCAAGCAGACCTTTTGATAATAATCGCGATGGTTTTGTGATGGGGGAAGGAGCCGGGATCGTCGTTCTGGAAAATCTGAAGCATGCTGTAGATAGAGGGGCAGACATATACGCTGAGATCGCTGGATACGGAAACACGGCCGATGCGTATCATATTACAGCACCACAACCTGAAAGCAATGGTATGATTCGTGTTATGCATGCAGCACTTAAAGATGCTGATATGGAAGCTGAGAATATTGGTTATATTAATGCCCATGGAACATCAACTGTTTTGAATGATAAATGCGAGAGTGCTGCGATTGAAAAAGTATTTGGCGAACATGCAAAATCCTTAAAAGTCAGCTCGATAAAATCAATGATTGGTCATCTTCTGGCTGGCGCAGGATCTGTGGAATTCGTTTCAACAGTTATGAGCTTATTCACAGGTATGATACCTCCAACCATTCATTACACTGAACCTGATTCTGATTGCACTCTTGATTATGTTACCAATGGTGCTGAAACGCTTAATTTAAAGGCGGCAATGAGTAATTCGTTTGGTTTCGGGGGAGGCAACGCTTCCCTTGTTATAAAGAAATTTGGAGACATAGATGAAAATTCCTGAGCTTCAGATCGGAAGTATAACCGCCAAAATACCTATTATTCAAGGTGGTATGGGTGTCAGGGTTTCTCTTGCTTCGCTGGCTTCAGCAGTGGCAAATCAGGGTGGAATCGGTACAATTTCCAGTATTGGTTTAGGCGATATCGAAGGTTCGGCAGAGGTGTGTGAAAGAACATCCCTTGAGGCTTTAGTAGATGAGGTCCGGAAAGCCCGAAGTATGACCGATGGTCATATCGCAGTGAACTTCATGGGAGTACTAACCGACGTAGATAATCTTATAAAAGCAACGGTAGCTGCCGGACTGAAAATGATCGTATTCGGTGCCGGATTGCCAACCAGACTTCCGGCTTTAGTCCCGGATCCCAATGTAAACTTGGTACCCATCATCAGCTCTGCCAGAGTCGCAGAATTAATCCTGCGAACCTGGGACAGACGATTTGAAAGAATCACCGATGCAATGATCCTTGAAGGACCACTGGCCGGAGGACATCTCGGTTTCTCACCAGAACAGCTGGAGCAGCCGGAGGACTACTCACTTGAAAAACTTCTGCCTGCGGTCCTTGAAGTTATTAAGCCTTATGAGGATAAATACGGAAAGAAAATTCCCATTATTACCGCCGGCGGCATTTACACCGGAAAAGATATTGCTAGAATGCTTTCCATGGGAGCTTCCGGAGTTCAGATGGGAACCCGCTTTGTCTGCACCGACGAATGCGATGTATCTAATGAATTCAAACAGGCTTACCTGGATGCAAAAGAAGAGGATATCGTTATTATCAAGAGTCCTGTCGGTCTGCCTGGCCGGGCTATTAACAATCAATTTCTAAAGGACCTCGAAATCAAGGGGAAACTGAAAATATCCTGCCCTTACAGGTGCCTCACCGCCTGCAAAGTCGAGACTGCGAGATACTGTATTGCGCTGGCTCTTCTTAAATCCTATTTTGGTGATGTGGATAACGGACTCATCTTCTGCGGTCAGAATGCTTACCGTGTTGATAAAATTACTACAGTTAAAGAACTTATCCAGGAACTTCTCTGCGAACTCGAAGAAGCGTAAGAAAAAAGAGGTAGGGATGGTTTGTTATGAAGCCTAAAATGGCCATAGTTCTGATTCTCTTTATTTTGCTGACTGTAATCGTCATTCAGAACTCAAATGCGGCGGATGTGCATATTCTGTTCTGGAATATCAGCATGTCTATGATTATTCTTATCTTTTTCGCTGCACTTATCGGTTTTGTAATAGGGTACCTTGCACATCATTTCATCATGGAGCGAAAAAGGAATAAGTGATGTTCCGCAGGAAAAATGAAGTGAAGTGCATTACAATCGGCAGCAGAATCAGATACTTCATAAACAATCTTCTCATCAGGAATCCCGCCTGGCAGATACTCGCTCTTTTCGTGATATCCGGATTGATAATCGTTACAGGAATGGCTCTCGTGAAGGGTCTTACTTCAGACAGCTTCTGGTGGTCATTCACAAGACTGCTCGACCAGGGAACCTTCATAAACGACAACAACAACCCGCAGGTCGCTATGGTGGGTGTAATAGTCACACTTGGCGGCATTCTTGTCCTCTCCCTTCTCATCGGTATTCTCTCCTCCAAGATCACTGAACAGCTTGAATCGCTGAAGAGGGGGAAATCCCCGGTACTTGAGAAGGACCACTACATCGTATGCGGCGATGGAGACAGGCTTTTCGAGGTTACCAGAGAGCTTATGAAAGCCCACGAAGAGGATTCGATAAAGGGCAAGATCGTGATCTTTTCAAACAGCTCCCGTGAGGAAATAGAAGAAATTCTCACGCAGCGCTTAGGAAGAAGGAGCGCACGCACGGTCATATGCCGCTCCGGCAATATAACCGACGTAGATTCCCTGCAGCTGCCATGTTTTCAGAAATGCGCGGGTTTTGTGATAGTCGGTGATGATGACGGTGAAATACTTAAAACTCTGGTCGCTGTTAATTCCATAATCGAGAACAACCATCCTGTGGGAGTCTGTGAATTGCGTAACAGGGCAACAAGAAGGATAGCACAGATGGCTTACCGTGATATCCACTGGCTCCCGGTACGGGAGATCGTAATGCGGCTTATCGTGCAGGTATGCAGGCAGCCCGGGCTGAGCGCGGTCTACAATGAAATACTGAGCTTCGATCGGAACGAATTCTACCTGAATGAATGCCCCGAGGTTGAGAACCGCACGTTCAGGGAGATAGCGAACAGAATCCATAGAGGTATTGCCATCGGAATACAGTCTGCTGGTAAGATGTGTATCAATCCTGACCCTGATATGAAGCTGAATCCGGGTGACAGGCTTCTCCTGCTGGCGGAGAACTCCAGATCTGCAGCTTTTGAAGATGAGGCTGTTTCAACCGTGAAATTCGAGAGTGCAGGCGGGGATACCTGCAGGAAGCAGCTCAACATGCTTATCTTCTCCGGAAACAGCAGGAAGTTCAGTTTCATGCTTGGCCTTCTGGATGCCTATGCGATGGAGGGGGGCGGAATACTCGTTGCCGGATCTCTGCCGCAGGAAGAGGGAGAAGCTCTTCTCTCCGGAGTTAAAACAGAAAACTGCAGGATCGAATATGTGCAGACGGAAAGAACCGACCCCGACCAGCTCGAAGAGCTTCATCCGCAAAATTATGACAGCATAATGGTGATTTCCGGTAAAGCACCTGGAATGTCAGATGAAAACGCTGATTCTGAATGCATCATCACCCTCTTGATACTCAGAGATATCGGCAGCAGGCTTGGGGATTCATGGAACGCCACAGTGGTTTCCGAGATAAGGAATCCAAGGAACAGACACCTTGCTACTGCCGCCGGTATAGATGATTTTGTTATATCCAACGAGGTTTGCAGCATGATAATGGCTCAGCTGGTCCTCGAACCCGGCCTTGGCCGCGTATACGAGGAAATATTCGACCCCTCCGGCTGTGAGATCCAGCTGAGATCTCTTTCCGCTTACAGCTCCCGCTCATTCGCGCACCTCTCGGCAGAGGGGCTGGAGCGCAGAGAAATCGTTCTTGGCTGGCTTACCGGAACAGGCTGCGAAGCAGAAGTCTGCCTGAATCCTGGAAAGCTGGACGAAGTCCCTGATGACGCAAAGATAGTGGTAATCGCGGAGCGGTAGCTGATCTAGTTTACAATATCGATAAT
>CAZUYF010000173.1:0-4643 GCA_964624675.1 uncultured bacterium | reverse complement strand
CTGGTTCCGAATACAGTGCCCAGGAACATTTCCTCGTTGGTCAGGATTATCTTGGGCTGAAGCTGCTGCTCTTCCGACTGGGCAAGGCTGGTAGTTCCAGCGCCTGTACTGATACCTTCAGTTGGAGACATCTCGATTATCGCTATCTCCAGAAATGACGCGCTGAGAAGCAGGAATGGTATAATTACACAGAACAGGTTCATGATCGGGAGGAGATCAAGCTCCGGTGCATGCCTGACTCTGTGACTTCTACCAGTTGCTGCTTTTGCCATCAGCCTTCCTTTCGGGCCTGAGCAAGCATATTGATAACCATGACCGAATATCTGTCTATATCGTCTATAAGGTTATCGGTTTTGGCGGTAAAGAAGGAGTGGGCTATCAGAAGAGGTATGGCCGACATCAATCCGAAAGCGGTTGTACTCATTGCCATTGAGATACCGTTTGCAAGCATAATGCTTTTTTCTGCAGGATCAGCTGCCGCAACCGACTCGAAGGCGGCTATCAGTCCGAAAATAGTACCCAGAAGACCAACCATAGTTGAAACGTTTGCCAGCATTGCGAGATACCCGGTTCGTGCATTGAGCCGGGGCAGTTCTGCAAGCGCCATCTCATCAACGGCATTCTGTATGTCACGTTCGGTATTTCTGTAATTTCTAAGAGCGGCTTCAATTATGCGTGCAAGCGGAGCATTCTTATCTGCGCACGAGGCGATTGCTCCTTCGATACTTCCCTTTCTTATAAACTCGGATATCCTGCCCATGAATTTCTCAGGTTTCATATCGGCAATAGTGAAAAGGAAAATGAACCGCTCGACAATAATCGCTATACCGGCTGCAAGGAATATGAGAATGGCCCACATCGCAGGTCCGCCATCACGGAAGAACTGGGCCATGTCGGAGAAAAGCCCTCCCTGCTCTAATTCTTCAGCTTCCTCCTCGACTGCTGTCACGATCTCCGGTTCAACCGGTTCCTCCACCGGGGCGGTTGCTATCGAATCTTCCAGAACTGCAGTTGAATCAATCGCTGTGGAATCGGATACGGTGCTGTCTGCAGCTGCACCATCATCGACCGGCTGAGCGAATAGCGAGCCTCCTGCAAGTATGATTGTAAGAGTTAGTAAAAGTGGGAATGCTATCCGTTTCATGCATGATCTCCTCTTGAATAACGATCTGGTTTTTAATTTCCTACCAGATCAAGTATAAGATTTCCAATAAGGTCAAGGCCGGCAATGACTCCAAAAACCAGCCCCTGTTCATCGTCACCCTGATAATATCGATATCCCGACAGGCCACCAAGTACCGCGACCGATCCGTACCTTACCCACCCTGGAAGCGTAATCATCACGCGGCCAGCTCCCAGGTCCGGATCCTCGGCAAATGCACCCGGATAAACAGGCCTGATCACATCTTCAAGAAAACTTCTCTGAAGAAGTACATTGCTAAGATCCGGGGCGGCTTTCAGCATCATGAAAAGTGCCTGAGGAGTCCTTAGTTCTCCTCTGATCGTTATCTCCTCAAGAACGAGCCGACCGCCTACCCAGTTTGCTCCTTCAATATCCTCTCCAGTCGCCTGAGCGTGCACCGTAGTAAAAGCCGCAGCAAGAAAAAGAACTATAGGAAGGATCGTCCTTCCGGCAGCAAAGTGATATCTGCAGTAATCAATCAGAACGGCCAAAGGAAACACCCCCCTCCGCTGTCGTCATCTGTATCGGGTTCAATGGCAGGTGTCACACTATAGTCGGAATCGGGAAGCTCTGTTTCATCCGTGGTTCCGGGTTCATCGATATCATCAGCCGTATCCGGAGTGTATCCCGGATCAACAGTACCTGTGCTATCAATAACTGAAGTTGTATCATCGTAAACCGTCATTGCGGTGGAGTAGCCAATATCAGTGCTTGCTCCGGGAAGAAGCAGATCAAGGTTAGCTGCAATGCTATGCGTAAACTCAGTTTTGATACCATTTGATACCGCAAGCTGCAAACCATTCTCATATGTGGACATAGCTCTCTGGATATAAGTATTGTAAGCTTCCATCAATATATTGTAGAAAGCCTCCTCACCCTCGGGAGTATTGACGTCCGGTGGAAGGTCCATGAAACCGATAGTATTGGCGAAATCTTCCTGGAGCTCACCTATTTTGAGGACTGCCCTGAAAACATAATCATCATCAAGGTAGGTGAATGTTCTGTTATAGCTTGCGACAGCTCCGTTGAAAAGCTGTGTTTTGTACTCAACGTTTTCCGGATTCACAAGCATGAGAGCGTAGTAATCCACGGCGGACATTTCTCCAAACAGGAATGCTGACATTGCCGGATACTTAATTCGTCCATCATGGTACTGATCGTATATGATCATACAGTTCTCAAGATTGCTCTGGGCAATAGAGTAATTTCCCAGATTGTAATTGTATTCACCTATCTTTGCGTACGCTTCCATAATCGTACCCGCTGTCCCAACACCGTCAGATACTATCTGCTGGAATACGCCTATTGCCAGATCCTGCCTGTCTCCGTCTTCATAGCACTTCGCCGCGCTGGCAAGAGCTGAGGTCATGTCAGGTGCGCCGGGGAATGTGTTATAAGCTTGGAGGTAAAGCTGTGCGCCTCTGACGAACAGTCCATCTTCTCGCAGAAGGTACGCAGCCCTCAACAAACCATTTGGAGCATTCTCATACGAGGGATAACTTGTAGCCAGCTCCTGGAAAAGCCTAACTGCATCGTTTATCGAACCAGCCTTCCCGTAGGTTTCGGCAGCATCATAGAGGGCGACGGGCGCTACATCGGTCCCTGCGTGCTGATGGGCTGTTTCTTCCCATCTTGCCGCCGCGGCAAGCAGGTCTTCGGTACTCTCGCTTTCGGCAAGAGAAGCTGCGTCGTTATAGGCAGAGGAGGCAGCGAGAGCCTCAATGTCAGCTCCGAGGTCCTCTCCGCTGATAGAAGCGGCCTGCGATGCCAGCCCGTACCATGCTTCCGCATCGGCGTACATCTCATCCTGCTGATAGGAATCAGCTATGAACTTGGCCGAGCGAGCTTCGTAACCTGAACGGGGGTAGTTATTGTAGATTATTCCAAACATCTCCCTGCTTGCAACATACTCACCAGCGTTGTAGAACTTGGGAGCTGCAGCCCATAGGAAGAACGCTGCATTCTCACCGTTAGGGAAGTGATCAATGTAGGCAAGAACTGTTTGCCGAAGATTTTCTCTTAATGAAAGGCTGTCCACTCCCGGTACTTGTTCGTAGGCAATCAGATAAGATGAGAACGCGTTGTTAAGAGCATCTTCCTGTCTCTGGAAAGAACTGCTGTCCATTGCAACCTCAAAATAGACATCACCAGCCATGATGAACTGCTCCGTATGATAGAGTGCGTCACCGAGGTAGAACTGATACTCGTAAACCCTTGGTGAAGCAGGATATTGATGAATATAATCATCAATTCTTTCAATGAGGGCAACGTTGGCCTGCATGAATGCTGTAGGGTCGTCCTTCATTGAAACAGTCTGCTCAAGATAGTACTGAATTGCATCCTCAAAGGAGGTTCCCCGAAGGGAATCGGTCAGGGCCAGAACCGATTCGTCACCAACATTAAGATACCAGTCACTGTCTGCTCCATAATCGGAAACGAGCTGATCACGCGATTGGGCAGCGAGAGCGAATTCACCGAGTTCTTCGTAAGCCTGTGCGATCTTCAGTTGGAAAAGAGGAGCGTCATTAGAGTATGGAATTTCTGCAAGTAGAGCTTTGTACGCCTCGATAGATGTATCCCAGTTAGACATTTCTCCAGAAATCTCCGCCATCTTACTAATAACGCTGACAGTAGTGACCGAATCACCGAATTCTCTCAGAAAGCTGAGGGCAACATTCACAGCAGCCGGGGATGTGTCATGCATCTCAAGGAAATCGTAAGCCATATACTCCCGCGCTTCGCTCAGAATCCTGATATCACCTCTTCTGGTAATTCCAAGACTGTCTATGGTATGGTCATCCCGCAGGAGGTAAGCGAAGGTGGTAATGGAATTCCTGAAATTCTTGGTCAGGTATTGAGTCCATCCGAGTTTGTACAGACCATGCTGAAATAGGTTGGGACTGCAGCCAGGGTAGTCCAGAATACTCTGGAAGTAAACCAGTGCGGAATCGTACTCAAGAATATCGAAGTAGAAATTCCCAACGCGGATGTTGCATTCTGCGGCAAGTTCACTCTCAGGAAAATCCTGCAGGAGATTTCTGTAATTTTCAACCGCTCCTTCGAAATCCATCATGGATTCAAGACAGTAACCCATGGAATAGAGGGCTATGTCCTCTACTTCACTGCCCGTATGCTCGGTTAGAATCGTCTGATAAAGCTCTATCGAACGTGAGTAATCCTCCGGGATGTATTCATCAATTCCAGCTGCAATCTGTCGATCGCTTTGAAGCAGATTGTCTATATCGTAGTAAAGCTGAGCCAGCCTGACAAGAATATCGGCTATGAACCTTGAATCGGGATAGTTGGCAAGATAATCCTCAAAATATCCCGCACAAACAATAGCAGATTCATCAATTCTTCTGTTGATAGCGCTGATCTCCCGGGACCGCAGGCTGTCAAGGGCAGCAGCTTGAAGCGAATCACCCTCTTCCAGTACTTCCTCTATCCTGTTTCTGTAATA
>CAZUYF010000172.1:0-4696 GCA_964624675.1 uncultured bacterium | reverse complement strand
CTCCCGAAGGAGTGGCTGAACTTGTCGCGAGGGTTGTTGATGAAAATGACCTCGATGGTGAGCTTGATGACTGTCATCTTACTCGAAGAAACCTTAAAACAATTATAAAGGTTTTCACTTCTGTCCTTGAAAGTAAATTTTACAATAGAGTAAGCGATTATCCAATAGGTGATTCAAATGGCTGATATCAGTATTATCCTTGATAACGCGGGTTTCTGTGTGGAAGAAATACAAAGTCTGACGGAGAACCTGATGGAGGGCTGCGTTGAAGTAGTTCTGGCTGATCCAGGATATATCAGGGTTCTGAACAGAGATTACCGGCATATTGACAGAGCTACAGATGTACTTTCTTTTGATCTGGCTATCGGGGAAGAGGACAGGCCTGAGGGTACGATATACGTTGATGGGCGGTTGTTCCCGCCCATTGAAGCATTGCTTGAGCGGATCTTTCACGGTTACCTTCACCTCAAAGGCTATTCACACAATAACGAGAAGGATGCTGCTATTATGAGCGGGGAAGTCGATTCTCTTGTAGCGCGTGCCCTTGGAAAACAGGTGGAGATTTGATTACGGCTGTTATCGTATACTTAACTTTTCTTCTTGTGCTGTTCCTTTCCTCGGGGATCAGGGCATGTATACCTGAGGTTGTTCTATCAAAAGGCAGGGACCCGTCAGAACGGAGACAGGTAGCCTTTTTTCACCTTGGAATACTATGGCTGCTGAATTTTACCGCTATGGTCGGCACAGGAGCCGGCGCGATTCTACTGGCGGGAGAATTGTCTTCATATGTTACTATCTCATATTGGCTTACAGTACTCATTCTTATCCTTGCAGCATTCATTCTTTCCGTGATCCTGCCTTCCATCATGGCGAGAAGGAATGCCCTTCTTTTACTGTCATTTCTGAAGGTTCCCTACTGGGTAATTTCACTTCCCTTCCGTTTACCTGCTCTTCTGATTTTCAGAAACAGCAGGAATGATAATCCCGATTCCGCAGACTGGCTTATTACTCCCCCCGATGTCACCTGGCTGGAAAGACGCCGCGAGAAGGGTGATCCCGGGGAATTTGAAAAAGAACAAGAACTTATGGACAGCATTATTGATTTCTCCGATAAGATCGTCAGGGAGGTCATGGTTCCCCGTATTGATATTGTGTGCGTTGAAATAAAGTCGAATCTGTCAAAAGTAGTCGAGGAACTGAAAAAAGCAGGGCATTCGAGGATACCGGTCTACGAAGAGCGGATTGACGATGTCCGGGGTGTGCTGTACGCAAAAGATATCCTCGTTCTTCTTTCCGAAGACAGTAACAGTTTTGAATTAAAGAGTATCCTGAGGAAGCCGTACTTTGTTCCGGAGTACAAAAGGATAGATGAACTCCTCCGTGAGTTTCAGGCGAACAGAATACACATGGCAATTGTGGTTGACGAATACGGCGGAACAGCGGGACTTGTAACAATTGAAGACATTATGGAAGAGGTCTTCGGGGAAATCCTGGATGAGTACGATAAGGAAGCTCTTCTCGTAAAGAAACTCGACGGCGGCTCCTACATTCTGGACGCCCGCATACCTATAGACGACCTGAACGAACTGCTGGGAACAACATTTGAAGACGATGGATACGAAAGCCTCGGAGGCATGATCTACAGCATTATGGGTAAAATACCCCGCCAGCATGATGCAGCCGAGCTTTCAGGTTATAAGTTCACAGTTGAACAGGTCAGGGCTCAGCGGATTCTCTATGTCAGAGTAGAACCCCTTGTGGATCATGGGGATGAATCGAACTGATGTCCCGGGCGTGAACATCTATCTTCGGAGCGTGATACTATTCGTGTAACAACCCCTTCATTTGTTCTTCGTCGGATTAGATGGAGCGAATCCTCCCTGATAGTGACTCTCTATTCTCTGGATTTCGGCAGGATATCCGCAATTGTCAAAGGCGCTCTCAGACCGAAAAGCCCTTTCTACGGAAGGATAGAACTTCTATCCATGGTGGATATTTCCCTTTCCAGGAGGGAGGGCAGGGAGCTCGATACTGCTACTGAAGCCACCGTTATCAACCATTACGATTCCATCCGCGGTAATCCTGATGCCTTCGTTCACTCCTGCCTGTTTATCGAATGGCTTCTGCATTCCGTCACCGGCAGCGAACCCTCCCATCCTATGTTCCATCTGATTAGAAGTGTTCTGGACAACTTCGCCGCAGGCGCTCCCTTCTGGCCTGTATTATGTTCCGGCATCGAAAAGGCTCTAAGGCTTTCCGGCTTCGCTATGGAATTAGACCGCTGCACGCAATGCGGCTGCGATCCCCGCGGATCATCGCTGTGGAATGCCTCCTCAGGAGGAATAGTCTGTGAGAACTGCAAAAGCGGCAACTCTGAAGATATTCCTCCAGGCCTGATCGTTTTCCTGCGTAAGTCCAGAAACGGCAGACTGGATGAGATCCGGAACCTGAAACTCTGGCGAGGCGGATACAGGCAGTGCTTTGATCTTATGAGAAGATTCGCGGAAGTACATATGGAGACTAGAATGAATTTAAAATCACTTTCAGTACTGGAGGCCATTGAAAATGACCGCTGACATTACAGACCTGATGAAGAAACTCGTATCTCTCTGCAAAAGACGCGGATACGTGTTTCAATCAGGTGAAATCTATGGAGGGCTCCAATCCTCCTGGGACTACGGCCCCCTGGGCGTTGAACTGAAGAAGAACATTGAAAGCAGCTGGTGGAATTTTATGGTGTCTACAAGGCCGGACGTGGTGGGAATGGATTCAGCCATTATTACACACCCCGATGTCTGGAAGGCTTCAGGTCATCTGAAGAATTTTCATGATCCGATGGTTGACTGCCGCAAATGCAAAAGCAGGTTCCGCCTGGACCACGTTGAAGGGGATGCCTGCCCCGAATGCGGAGGTCAGCTGACCGAACCTCGAGATTTCGGACTTATGTTCAAGACCCAGATGGGCGCTCTTGAGGATGATTCAGCCACAGTTTACCTCCGTCCGGAAACCTGTCAGTCGATATTTGTGAACTTCAAGAACATAGTAACGGCAACCAGACAGAAACTGCCTTTCGGGATCGCTCAGATGGGTAAAGCTTTCAGAAACGAGATAACTGCACGTAACTTCATTTTCAGGTCCCGTGAATTCGAGCAGATGGAGATGGAATTCTTCTGTCTTCCGGAAGAAGCCGGAAAATGGTTCGAGTACTGGATAGATCAGAGAATGAAATGGTACTTCGAACTGGGCATAAAAAGCGGGAATCTCAGAACCCGAAAGCATGATGACGGCGAGCTTGCCCATTACGCCAGTTCCTGTTTTGACATTGAATATACTTTCCCTTTTGCCACGAACGGCTGGGGCGAGCTTGAAGGTATCGCAAACAGGTCTGATTTTGATCTGAAGGCGCACATTTCCGGGAGCGGGCAGGATCTTTCCTATCTTGACCAGATCAACAACAGCAAGATCGTTCCTAACGTTATTGAAACAAGCGGCGGCATCGGGAGAACATTCCTTGCGGTTCTTCTTGATGCGTACCGCGAAGAGGAAGTAGAGGGAAGAGAGAGAATTGTTCTCGGTCTTCACCGCAGCCTTGCCCCCATCAAAGCCGCGGTGCTGCCTCTTTCAAAGAAGCTTTCGGTGAACGCATCAGAAGTCTTTGATCTTCTTAAACCTCATTTCCCGGTGCAGTTCGATGAGACCGGTTCGATAGGAAAGCGCTACAGGAGAATGGATGAAGCGGGTACGCCCTTCTGTATCACTTACGATTTCGATTCACTTGATGATAAGAGTGTCACCATCCGTGAGAGGGACTCTCTCGACCAGATAAGGATACCTGTAGAAACCGTGGTTGAGAAACTGAGGGACCTCATGGACAACGGCTGGCCTGCCGTCCGGTAATGAAGCCGTTTTCAGTAGTGGTTCCGACATGGAAGAACCTCGAGTACCTGGACCTCATGTACAGGGGGCTTATTGCCAACAGCGCGGTAACTCACGAGATCATTATCTTCTTCAACGAATTCGATGAATCCTGTGAGGCCTGGACTCGGGACAAAAATATCCTGTTTTCCGGATCAGCGGAGAATACAGGCGTATGCACAGCCGTAAACAGGGCAGCTGAGGTGGCAACAACCGATTTCATATGTTTTATGAACGATGACATGTACCCTCTGCCAGGCTGGGATACCGCGCTTGCAGGATATTTCGGCCTTGCCGATAAACTGTGGCTTTCCGGAACGGCCATCGAACCGGGTAATTCCACTCCCTGCTACATAGGTAACAGAAACTACGGCAATTCTCCTTCCGATTTCGAGGAGGAGAGGCTTCTGCGTGAGTACAGAACCCTCTACAGGCCTTACAATGTGGTCAGCACATGGACGCCGGTTCTTCTTTCCAGAGCGGACTGGGAAGCCATCGGTGGTTTTGACGAAGAATACTTCCCCGGCTTCGGCAGCGACCCGGATCTCGCCATGAAAATGTACCGGCATGGCTGCCGGCATTTCATAGGAGTCGGCAACAGCCTTGTCTACCATTTCTCCAAGGGAACAACCGCCCGTTTCAGCGACTCCCCTGCCATGGATCCCCAGCAATATTTCAGGAGCAAGTGGGGAATAAGCTGGAAGAAATTTTTCAAGCAGGTCATTCACAGGAACTCCGTTATTTCCCCGGAGCTACTTAGCAAAATACAATAGGGCAATCT
>CAZUYF010000171.1:0-4699 GCA_964624675.1 uncultured bacterium | reverse complement strand
GGGTAACGTTCCAGGTTATGGCCTTATCGAGTTCCTCCTGTGTAGCTTCCCGTACTTCGACGGGATAGATAAGTCCTGCTTCAGGGTTTGCTGCCGACTCAATAAGAGTAATATCACTGCGGAGGGACATGTCTCTGATGACAGCTGGCGACGCTTCGCAGTAGACCGCATTGGCAAGCCAGAGCGACGTAATGTCGGAAACACTCTGTGTAGTGTAAAGACCGAGTTCGCTTATAACCCCCGCCTGAGAAACGTATGCGATATTCTTCAGAGCATCAACCACGAATTCCTGTCTTTCGTCCCGGTTCATATCAACAGTGGCAGCATCAACCCACTCCTTGTCAAGATCCCCCTGAACAAGCATGAAGACGGGAATGAGTTCCGTCCCGTTTGATGTTTGCATCAGATCAAGGAGATCCGGGTGTATTGTGCCGGAAAATGCGGCAGCTGCAGCGATAAGCAGTATAAGAAAATACTTCATTCAGCTTCCTTTCAGTTAAGAGTATATTTCGACTAATTGGATAATTAGCATAAAGAATAAAGGTTTTTCTGCCTCAGTGCAATAGCATAGTAAAATAGTATCTAATTTCCGGGTTTTTTACTAGCAATTACTTCTTTTCTGTTCCATCTGTTTCCTTGCTAAACTGATCACGGTTCTCGCCGCAGCGTTTCGTATTTCCCTTGAATCGTGCCTGAGAAGCTCTTCGAGATAGGTTTTTGAGAGTGAGTATTTGCCTGTAGAAGCCCATCTGAGCATGGATACTATGCCTTTTCTTGTTAGTTTAAGCCTGTTCTTTGCCGTTCTGTCAACGATCCTCGCGAGATCGTAACCCCGGGGTGTTACCTCTCTGGATTTCATGGTTTCAAGGAGCGCTTCAAACTCGCCTGGATCATCGGTTTTTTCAATACTGTCGAGGAGCCATTTAGAAATCTCACCGGACGCTCTGCCGGGCACCTTTCCCAGAAATCTCAGAACCTGTATTCGGTCGGCACCCCTTCTCAGATCAAGGCCGGTAAATGCAGATTCAAGTTTTTCAATCGACTCTTCTGGCAGTCCGTGGGGGTCAAACCGGTACAGTTGTCTGATGATGTCGAAGTAATCCCCGGATTCCACAGCATCCAGCATCTGTTCAACGCAGATCGTCCCGCCGAGTGTAAGCAGGGTCTTCCAGATGACCTCCTTTTTTACCCCCGGATTTTCACCGAGAATGTGGGCCACAGCGTCTGCCAGGCTCGGATCCCCGAGAAATGCTGCGCCTTCAAGAGCAGCAGCAAGTTCCTTCCTGCGGTTAAGCCAGAACCTTCCATCATCAGACCGCTCAAGCTCGCATCTTAATATATCGGCAGCCCCCTGCCAGCCGCTTATTCCCAGGCCGCGAAGGGCTGCCCTGCAAACCCAGGTGCTTCTGTCATGGGCGGCATCCTTCAGATAAGCACCGGCTTTTCCCCCCAGAACAAACGGGAGCGCCAGTGTAGCGGCTGTTCTGACATGCACGTTACCATCATTCAGAGCGGTTTTCAGAGCTTCGACAGAATCCTGCTCGGCAACGTTTCCAAGCGCTCTGGCAGCGCTTTTACGTACTTTATAATCCTTTTCCCTGTTCAGTATCTCAATGAGGCAGGTTGTCATTTTCGTATCCCCCAGGATACCTGCGGATTCTATCAATGCCTTTACCTGCAGAATATCAGGGTCCGAATTCCGAAGCCATTCCCTGAAATCATTGTATTCCGGTATCCCATCCCCTCCGCTTAAGAAACTGGCGACCGTATCTGGAAGAAGCTCACCTTTGAGTCTCTTCTTTTCCAGTCCGGCCCTGCAGGCAAGCTCCTCCACACTGCAGCATCCGGTTCCGTCAACCACCGACACCGTAAGGTCCATAATGGGATAGAACCTGAACTCCCCGGATCTGTCCAGTGCTTCTATCCCGCCCGCGGCATGATCAGGGCCGCTGTAGAAACCGCCGGCTCTTCCATTGAAGATCCTTGCAGCGCGCTTCACGGATTCCTCAAAAACGTCACCTTTGCCAATCGCAACGAAATCGTCACCTCCTACATGTCCAACGAAATAAGCAGACAGGTTGAACGTCAGTATCGCAGCCAGGGAACGGAGTACAGCATCCCCTCTGCTGAAACCGTAGTAATCGTTGAACGGTTTGAATCCGGAAATATCAAAATACGCTACAAGGCCATGATTTTCAAGTACATGAGATCTGAGCCTGGATGCAATTGCCATATTTCCCGGAAGGCCGGAGAGTGGATTTCTGGTTCTTGCGTTTTCAAGGAGTCTTGAAATGCCATGAAGAGTAGCCTGAATTGTTTTCCCCGGAGTTCCTGCGGGTATGAAACCAGCAGCTCCCGCATTGAGCCACCGCTCCATGTTCTCCTCCGTGCCGTACACCAGCCATGGGATCTCGGGACCGAAGCAGTTTCTGATGGTTTCCAGAATTCGTTCAGTATCCTGTTTCCCGGAAACCAGAATGGCGGAGCAGTTCCCGCGGTTGCAGTTTTCTAGATCGGAAGAATCCGGAAAGGGAGAACTTTCATCCCCTATCCAAACGAATCTACTTGATGACTGCTCTCCCATCCTGCCACTCAATCTGTCTATCAGAAGGGACTTTCAATGCAGATGCTGTTCCAGTCTTACCCAGTAAAGAATCTATAATATCGTCCAGAATGGCAATACCTGCCGGTTGACCGGTTTTCCCTAGAACGATCCCTGCGGGAGCGGCTGACTTCCGAAGCTTTGTGGTGACGCTTATAAGGTCTTCCCCTTCTTCAAAATAGGGAATCCCTTCAATTCCGTTTCCATCAAGCATGCTGCCGGATTTAAGTAATGAATTGCCATCCGTGTATCCCCTCAGGGTCTCATTGTCCTGTTCGCATACCAGTACGAAGGGGTAACCGGTATCGATAAGTTTCTCAAATACCGAGTTTCTTGTCTCCCCGATGCGCGTTACAGGTATCTCTTTCAGCTTTCTCATTACATTGCCGATACGTACATCGTTCATTCTGAGGATTCTCTCCGCAATGGGGCCGGTATCGGATGAGGAATCTGCAAGAAGCCCGAGTATTTCGCTCTTACTCTCAAATACACGGGAATCAATCCTTCTGCCTACTATCAGCGAGGATAAGGAATCAGCGATGAGGATAACCGGAAACAGCACTGCTCTGAGGACTAGAAGCGGAAGGGCAAGGCTTGAGACCACTGCTTCCCTTGATACGAGCATCAGGTGCTTGGGTAACATTTCAGCGAAAATGAGCATGAAAAAGGAGAGGAAAACGATCAGAACCGGTTCAAGCCAGGGGATATTAGTGCCTTCTGCAAATCTTGAAGTGATAATCGACGCCAGAACAATACCGATATTGGTCCCCACCAGTGTTGTAGTGAGGTACCTTCTGGGATTCTCAATGAAACTGAGAGAAAGGCGAGACCATTTTCTGCCCTCCCGCAGACGGCTGAGAGCTCTTATTCTGCTGGCAGCTGAGAAAGCCGTTTCTGCACCGCTGGAAAAGGTTGCCAGAATTACAGCAAGTACAAACAATATAGGCATCATCTCTTCAGTTCCTCATCTCTTAAGAGCCTGACTTCCATTCGATCGAGTCTGGGTCCATCTCTGGAAGCGATTCTGAAAATGTAGCCCGAAATCTCAATCTCCTCAAATTCATCGGGTATCCTTCCCGTAATCTCCTGAACCAGTCCTCCGCATGTCTCGGCATACCTGGCTTCAAATTTCTTCCCCGAGAGCTCAGAAAGGGTTGATAGTTTCAGTGCTGCTGGTATCAGAAGCCACCCGTCCTTAACGCTCACTCCAGGCGGGAGGGTTCCGGGTGAGGTGGCTGAACTGAAAAGGAAATAGTCAAGGATATCATGTACCGTAACTATGCCGGTCCAGTCACCGTATTCATCGAATACCGCACCGGCTTCTTCGTCCGAATCCCGCAATCCCTTAAGGACTTTTTCAAGAGGGGCGTTTTCCGGGAAGGAAGGGAGATCATGCAGGATAAGCGGTTCTCCATCCTCTGCGATGAAATACTCCCTCGAGTCCACATAGCCAATCACGTTTTCCATGGGTCCGTCCAGCACAGGGAACCTGGTAAACCTTTTGCTTCGCATAACTTCGCTGAAGCGTTCCTCATCCCATCCCATCCTCAGCACGGCTACTTCCGATCTGGGTTTCATGACATCGGTACACTGAGATTCATTTAGTGTCAGAAGGTTAAGTGTTGCTCCTCCCTCGGACCCCAGCAGACCTTCTGACTGCCCGAGTTCAACAAGGGCAATTATTTCCTTGCGGGATAGCCTGCTGCCGGGACTGTTGATCCCTATTTTTCCGGATATGAACTTCGAGAACTTCGAAAGAGTTAAAGCAATGGGAGTACATAGCTTCATGAACACCAGAAGAGTGGAAGAACTTTTTGATGCCCATTGTTCCGCGCGGGTAACCGCCAGTGTCTTGGGTGATATCTCACCGAAAACCAGAAGAAGAAATGTCATGGAACCTACCGCCAGGGCGAGACTGAGACTGCTGTTGTCCGGAAACATTCCCGCGGCAATGGATGCTGCAATGGCGGAAGCGGTGATATTGACAACCGTATTCCCGAACAGGATCACGGACAGCAGTTTCTCGGGGCTGGAAAGAAGGTACAGAACCCTTCTTCCAGCTTCCGTTCTTCGCAGTCTTCTTTTCTGAAGCCGGTC
>CAZUYF010000170.1:0-4702 GCA_964624675.1 uncultured bacterium | reverse complement strand
AATTCTCAGCAGGAGGGAATCGTTCTCCGGCATAGCTTCGGATTTCTCCTGTTTCTCTATCAGGGAATTTGATTCTCTGGCAGCGGTTTCCGCTTCCGGAAGTCTTCCGAGGCGGAAAAGAGTTCGTGCTCTATCTGCCTGAAAGTAGTAGATATAGTGGACGTAATTCAGTTCCTGGAAAATCAGTAATGCCTGATCGAAAGTACTCAGGGCCTGTTCCAGCTTACCCTGTCTCATCAGAACAACCGCCATGTAACCAAGCGCTTCCGCCTCACCGTAGCGAATACCTATATCGCGGGAGGTCTCATAATATTCCTGAAGCATCTTCAGCGCCCCGGGGTAGTCTCCCTTATCGGTTTTAAGTATGGCAAGACCGCATGAGTGATAGGATATGTAGTACCTGTCACCGATTTCTCTGGCGATTGTCAGAGCCTTCCGGTAAGTCATTTCCGCTTCTTCAAATTGATTCCTGTTGTGGAATACATCTGCAAGATTTCCAAGACTGACAGAATGCAGCCGTTTATCCTTGTGCTTTTTCGCTACATCGATCGCTTTCTCGAGAATCTGCTGTTTCTCGGCAGGATCGACTGCTGTAGACGCCATGTTATTGTACACTTTGGCGCTGCTTTCAGTATCGTCCTTCATCTCCTCAAATATTCTCAGCTGCTTCTCAAACAGTACTCTGGCTTCACTTACGTGGCCTGTCATGAATTTGATCGCGGCAAGATACCCGGTGGATTCGTATATCCCCTTCAGATATCCAAGCTCGTTATGGATTTCGAGTGCTTTCTCATTCACCTCCATGGCTGTTTTCAAATCTCCAAGGCGGGAAGTAAGCCAGGCGCGCATACCCATTGCTTCCGCGTATCTTTTTCTATCTCCTGATGCGAGGGCCAGTTCCTCTGTTCTTTCGGCCAGTTCCACAGCTTCCCTGCATCTGGCAAATATTCCAAGGATCTTGATTTCCCTGAGCATTATGCCGATCAGCTGGTCTTTCCTGTCCGGCTGAAGCTCGATAAGCTCCCGCAGTCTTACTATGCATTTGTATGCAAGTTTTACGTCACCACTCTCTGATGCGGTGTGAAGCACTTTCTCAAGGTAGAAACATGCTGTCTCGCTATCTTTTGCCCTGTCCCAATGATATGCAAGATCAGGAAAAAAAGTCTCATCACCGGGATAAATATTCTCAATCGCGCAGGCAGCAATATTGTGAAGTTTTACAAGCTCGCTCTCCAGCTGCATACTGTATACTGTCTCCCGCAGAAGACCATGATGAAAGATGTAAACGATCTCTGAAATGGATGACCAGAGTTTCTCATCCGCTCCGTTGCTGAGCAAGGGTGTGAGCTCTCTGCCTGTAAGCATGGCGGAAAGAACCCTTGCATTGAACTCAAACCCCAGGACCGAAGCTGTTCTCACAACTTTTTTCAGATCAGCTGACAATCGGTCGATCCGCGCCATCAGAAGATCAACGATACCTCTGGGAATCTTATCGGGAGATGCGGAGAGGGTAATAATGCCGTTCTTATTCCGTATTGAATCTGATTCGGCAAGATATACAGCGTACTGGCGAAGATAGAAGGGATTCATAAGGGAGTGCGCTGCAAGGAATATCTCCAGTTCGGGATCGGGTATTCCACCCAGAATGTCCTTTACGAGATCGGGAAGCGTCTGTTGCCCGAGAGGTTCGAGGTCGATGATAAGAGATTCTTCTTCAGAGAGGATTTCTATTCTTGAGCCATCGTCATGTGTTCTGGCTGCAAGAGCGAGAACAACTGGAAGATTATCCAGATTTCTGATCATGCTCCGCACAAGGGATTCGGAACTGTCATCAAGCCATTGAATATCGTCTATAACCATGAATAGAGGTTCAGGATGGGCAATACACAGAAAGAACTCCCGAAGGGCTGTAATAGTGTTTTCCCGCTTTCCTTCCGGTCCGACCTGATGGTATAGAGAACCGGGCATATCAATTCCGAGAAGCGCGGAGAGAAATGATTCTGTTCTTTCAAGCTCCTGAATTCTTTCCGGATAGTGGTCTCTTAAATTCATGCATGTCCGCTGAAATATCCTGCTGAACGCGGCAAGATTATCCTTTTCTGATGAATCCCTCCTTTGCTGGAAATATCCTCTCAGAAATGTAACAAACGGTCCGAAACTTCGTATGATGATATCTTCGCACCTGAGATGGATTCTTCGGAATTCATGAGTTTCCAGAATGCTGCCTGCCTCCCATAGAAGATGGGACTTACCGGTTCCCGCAGAAGCTGAAACCAGCAGGGAACTTCCCATGGTATCGTCTGCTGATTGCCGGGCAAGATCGGTAATTATCCGCAGCTCTTCATCTCTTCCAAGAAGCTTACCGTCGTAAGGATGTCCGCCCGGTTCAGCAGTGCTGTCATCAAGTCTGAAGATATTAACTTCATCGGTTATACCCTTGACCCTGACTGAGATTGCTGCTCTTGACCCCGGAATATCAGCGGCAACTCCGTCACTTACATAAATACCGGAGTTCTTCTCGAATCTCATTATCCGGGCTGCAATATTTACCTGGCTCCCAAGAACAGTGTAGGTTCCCATCTGTCGAAAACCCAGAAAACCGGCGTACACAGTACCCGAAGAGATAGCTATTCTGACGGGAAAGGGCGCAGAGTTATGCATCTGACGGGCGAAAGTCAAAGCACGTTCCTGATCTTTCTCATGAGCTTCCGGAGCTCCGAACAGGGTCAGAAAATAGAATCCATTCGAATCGTAGTGAACTCCGTTGAAAAATCCTCCCGTTTCCACTGAAGACTGTATTACTTCCGGAGCTAATGATCTGATCAACATCTGATCATCTTCTTCAGCATCCACTGGAGTCAGAAACACGGAGAAAACTCTTCTGAACTCACCATAGGGATCCGAATTCAGTAATTTCTCCGGGAAAAAGCTGGTTTCGAGAATTCTATCCGGAGCCCGACCGCCCATTCTGTCAACGGTATACGTTTCACCTGCAGATGCCTTTTCCCTGCATAAGGCAAACTCTCCCTGCTCCGGCCTTTGCAGAGCCTTGTAAGCTCTTCTGAATACATCTCCTGAGAAGAACCACCCTTTCTTTTCTCTTCCGAAGATTCCCCAATCTATTTTTCCATCACAACCGCCGGCTCTGAATCCGATTCCGGTTGTTGATGATGCTGATGCGAGTGCCAGTCTTTCAAGCATGTCTTCCGCAAAAGTCTCTGCCTTGAAAATCGCTGTTCCAGGAAAGATCACAGCGAATGAATCTCCGCTGAATCCGGATACAAAACCTCCGCTTCCCCTGATCATCGAGAGGATCCCTCTGGTATAAATGCTGTTCAGCGTATTTGACAGAGCTTCCGCTCCACTGTTTCCCTGTCTGGACAGGGTTTCAGCCATGGATGTGAAACCTGATGCATCGAATATCAGTACACTTCCGGAAATTGATCCTGAGAGGTTTCCATCGGACAGATTAAGCGATATCAGGCGGGGAACAAGATTGAGCACATTACTCCTCCCTGGATTTGAAATGAACGGCAGTTACTAACGAATATCGGATGCACTGCAGCAATGTTGATGTATCAGGTTAATTCTGCGAGGATGTACTCCGCTATCTGCCCGGGAAGAAGCCCTGCCATTCCGTACAGGTCTTCTGGATCACCCGATACTCCGTACTCAGTTACGCCCTTTCTTCTGAGATTTATTGTTTCTCCAGAACCTGCAATGGCAATCGCTATCTTTGCGCCCATGCCGGTATCACGGTCGTGATCTTCCAGTGTAACGACAAGTCCGTATTCCGACAGTTCTTCCAGCAGCTCTGAATTTGTGCACAGGGGGCAGCTGACGGCATAGACGGCAGCATCAATATCACTGCAGCGAAGTAATTCTCTGGTTTCAAGTGCTTTTGAAACCATGTTACCCATTGCTACGATTGCGACATCGGAGCCTTCCCTGATATGGTCATGGAGGCCGTATACGAACCTGTATTCTCCGCCGAAGAACGGTTCTCCGTTCTCTTTCGTGATAATCGGCAGTTTCGATCGTCCCATAGCGATAAAGAAATTACCCGGATTTGTTG
Source organism: uncultured bacterium (assembly GCA_964624675.1). Taxonomy (GTDB): domain Bacteria; phylum Fermentibacterota; class Fermentibacteria; order Fermentibacterales; family JCC-6; genus Aegiribacteria. The sequence continues at coordinate 627 of CAZUYF010000170.1, read as the reverse complement.
CAGCGTACCTTATTACCCTGTCGGTCTGGTTTGGATCCGCAGGTACGACAGTGTTGTAATGGTAAAGTGTCGCCATAAGGCTTATGTAGTTGATGCAGTGGTGAGTTTTGCCATCCATCCCAACATCCAGACCGCAATGGGTTGCTACAACCTTGAGGTTGGTCATGTTGATGTCGTTCAGCCTGTGCTGATTGAATGTTTCATCGGCCGCGAAAACCCCGAAATCCGACCAGAAGACAACCTTGCCCGCTATCGAGGCAGCGCCTGCGGCTGTGGCTGTGTTGTGCTCCATGATACCGGACTGAAAGAAGTGATCCGGATATTCAATTCCGAACTGTTTCGTTTTAACCGAACCGGCAAGATCACAGTCGAAAACCAATGGAAGGCTATCCGGGTTCGTCTTTGCCAGATCCATAAGCGCTGCGCCGAAAGCGCCTCTATTATCCGTCTTCTGATCCGCATTGTAGATGATGGGAGTTCCCTCACTGTCCAGAGTTGTGACAGGAAAACTGAGATCGAAATCTCCCGCCCCCACCCAACCGTTCTTTCGTAGTTCGATGAGTTCATCGAGATTGTTTGTCAGCCCAAGTTCAGAAAGGGCGGATTCAAGCTGATCGGGAGACAGCG
>CAZUYF010000169.1:0-4703 GCA_964624675.1 uncultured bacterium | reverse complement strand
AATCAAGGTTGTCCTGTTATCCTTAACAACCCTGATAAGCCCCGATTTGTCTTTGTTTACCAGTTTCTCGTAGAGCTCCATTATCTGCCCCCTGGACCCGTTCAGTTTCCTCAGAACGGGCTCCTCCGTCCAGCATCTCATGAGGTATCTCAATACGTTGTCTTCCAGGAAATAGTAGGACAGGATGAGTTCGGTGATATCGTTCTCGAGCCAGTTGATAAATTCACTCAATCCCTTAACATCGCGTCCGATAAACCTGTAAGGTGTTCCATTCTTGATTGCATGGTAGGCAACCGGGCCGCTCTCGTTATCGATTCTCCAGTAACCGTCACGGTGAAGCTCTCTACTTGCGAGCGCTCCCCTCGCAAGTTCGCGAAGATTAAGGTATCGAACTGAAATATTCTCCAGATATATGCTGGAGAACGGTAATACTTCAGTAATAAGGATATCTTTCACCTGATAAGCCTCGCTACCCTCTCGAATTTTGGGAGTCCATGCCCAGGGACCCACGACCAGTACGTTACAAGTGCCTCTCCTTTAATCAGATCAACGTGAAGCGCTCCCCACACTCTGCTGTCGCTTGAGTGATCGCGGTTGTCTCCCATCATGAATACATGGTCTTCGGGAACAACGTAAGCCAGAAGACCATCTTCAGTAATAATGCAGTTATTCCTGATGTCCCAGTAGGCTAAGTCCTGAACCCTGCCATAGAGCTGATCAAGACAGTCCGGCCATGCCTGATCAAGCTCGCTTGGCCATAACTCATCCTGATAGCAGAGCGCCCAGTTTTCCGAGGGCTCCCCGTTCACATACAGTGTATCACCGCTTACTCGAACTGTATCACCCGAAACGGCGACCAGCCGCTTAACGAAATCTTTTTTCAGACCTGCAGGGTACTTGAAGATAAGGATCTCACCAACTTCCGGGCTGGTGGTTGCAGGCATCAATAACCCGAACTCATCCCCCCTGAAACTGTGCAGAAGAGGTCTCACTCTGTCCGTCCAGGGTATCTGCTGGCCTTCCTCAACTTTCAAGACAAGAAGGTGATCTCCGACCAGCATGGTTCCTTCCATACTTGGTGTGGGAATTCTGAAAGCTTCAATTACGTACGGACGGAGAAAACCAAAAAATATTATCAGAGCCAGAGACAGCTGCAGAATCCAGTCCTTGATCTTAGTGACTTTCAAGATACCTCCAGTTTATTTCAAAATGGCAAGACAATGAATTGCACAGACTGACCACCATTGTCAACAGTTGATTGAAACCAGGGACCCGGTTCCTGTCTGTGCCTGAAAGAGACCTCTTATAATAATGCAATTTCTTCCATCGGTTCCATTACAAATTGATGTTTAAATATAACGGAAACTGATGAAGATGTTGACACCACGCCGTGACTGATTCATTGTGCTCGGGTAAAATACTGAAATAAATCCACCACCGGAGGTATCCCTATGAGTTCAATTCTATCCGAAGCCTATAACTATTCGGCCGGAGGAATACCTCTTGGCAGGATTGTAACGTCAATTATTATCGTCCTGATCGCTTTTGTTTTAAGAAACATTCTACGTTCAATTCTGAAGAAAACAGGAGAGAAAAAACTTGGATTTGTGGGAGCGCTTGCAAGAGATCTGATTAAACCCATGGCTTTTCTTGTAATAATTCTAGGTGTCTACCTTTCCATAATAATTCACTCACTTACCCCTTCCGCAACCGGCTGGATACAGAAAGTGTTTCTCTTCCTCCTGACCGTTAACGTTCTCTGGCTTCTTATGAGAACTATCGATGCTGTTGCTGGACAGATGACTTCGATAGCGGACGGGACGGAATCAAGGATGGACGACCAGCTTGTTCCGATTCTCCGCAAACTGGCTAAGTTCATTCTGGTAGCCATAGGCATAATTTTCTACATGCAGTCCAACGGTTATCCAGTAAGCGGAATACTGGCAGGTATGGGGATAGGAGGGCTGGCCATGGCCCTTGCGGCTCAGGATTCGATTTCCGGGATATTCGCGTCGGTTGTGATCTTCCTGGATAAACCTTTCATGATCGGTGATTTTGTTGAAGTAAATGGAGTAAACGGAACAGTCGAGGAGATAGGTATCCGTTCCACCAGGATAAGAACGGTAGAGAAAACACTGGTGACCCTTCCCAACAAGGAAATCATGGACTCGAACATTAACAATTATTCCAAGCGCCCTATGAGGAGAACTGCTACAACAATCGGTGTAACCTACGATACAACACCGGAGAAGATGAAGGATCTTCTGAAGCAGCTCCGCCAGATGCTGAAAGATTACGCTGAAGTTGATAATGATAATGTTTACGTCAATTTCACAGGTTTCGGAGATTCCTCTCTGGATATTGATATGAAATACTTCATCATGACGGTTGACTACAGAAAGTGGCTTGACACAAAGGAGGATATCAATCTCAGGGTAATGCAGATCGTATACGACCTGGGTCTTGATTTCGCTTTCCCTTCAACTACCGTCTATCTTGAAAAATGACCATTTCTAAAGAGGGACACAGAAAACGCCTGAGAGATAGATATCTAAGCGGCGGCATAAGAGGGTTTTCCGAGCGGGATGCACTGGAGCTCCTCCTGACATATGCGGTTCCCAGGAGAGATACAAAGGAAATCGCAGGGAGACTGCTGGATAAATTCGGTTCACTGAATGCCATACTCAAGCAGCCTCCTTCCATGCTGCAGCTGGTTACAGGAATTGGCCCCGCTGCTTCAGTTCTCATCAACATGGTTACATCGGTTACAGCAATGTCACTGAAACCTGGAAAGGGCGCGCAGATAATGGACAGTCCTTCAAAGGTAAAAACGTACCTCGAGACCATGATGGGAACTCTCAGAAAGGAAAAACTGATAGCTCTTCTACTGGATTCAAGCAACAGACTTATCTCAGAGTGTGTGCTGGAATTCGGAACGGTAGACAGGGCAGCTGTTCACCCCCGGAACCTGCTTGAGAAGATCATCGCCACTGGAGCAACTGCAGTAATACTGGTGCATAACCATCCGGGGGGCGCGAAGAAGGCCAGTCAGGAAGACATAAACCTGACAAGAAGGCTCAGCGAGCTGGGAAAGAGCCTCGGATTCAGGGTACTGGACCACATGATTGTGGCCGATGGGGAAACCCTCAGCCTCCGTGAGGAGGGACTTTTCAGTTAGCGTGAAATCAGATTTCCCGGTAGTGAAAGGAAAAATATGACGATAAGCATTCCATTAGTTCGCGCATACTATCCTGCGAGAGCGGGTTTAACCAGAATTCTCTGCTGGCTCCCAATAGATGAACTGCGCGGAATGATTATCAGGGGTGATGCACCTGATGATATAATTGATGACTTTCCTTCCGGCCTTGAGATGGAAGTTTCTGCAGAAGCCCTTGATGAGTATGAAATTAAGCTGGGATTTTCACCGGAATTGATCTGCAGGGCTTATTCGTATTTCATGGATAGAGGTTCAGTAGATAAGTCCGGTCTTGTTGATGGGGCAAGCCTGGAAAGAATATTGAAACAGGCGCTTGCAGTTCGACCAGGAAGCAATCTGGAAGAGAATCTTGAGCGGATATTCTCAAGGACAGAAATACTCCCAAAACCCGGAATGTCTGATGGCTCAGATCCGAATCTGCAACGAAATTCCTTCCAGGGGTAGGAAATATTATGACTGATATTGAAATTTACGTTCTTAATGTAGGTCAGGCCGACACTTCGATACTGAAGACACCTGAAGGCAATGTGATTGTTATTGATGCTGTAAAACCAAGGAAAACCAGGAAACTACTCGACCTGATAATCCCGGATTCCAATGTTGCTTCGGATGGAAAGAAAATTATTTCTCATCTCATTATTACACATCCGCACGAGGATCATTACAGTGGAGTCCAGAGCCTGCTGAACAGGTATCATGTGCAGAAAGTCATTCTCTCTCCTTTCTGGTACGAAACCACAACTAATGCTGGTTACCACAATATTCTGAATATGCTCGATTCTCCCGGATCGGATTCATCCTTTCACTTTCTTTCCGGATACGAACGGATTTACCCTGATGGTGGTACCTTTGATTCATTCGGGGACAAGCCTCTGCTCGAGCTCCTGGGTCCTTCCAATGATATCCTCAAAGAGCTTCACCTTTGCGGAAAGCTCAACACCAACCACCTGTCTATCATGGCAAGGTTTACCTGGGAACGGTTCAGTATGGTCTTTGCAGGGGACGCTCAGATGGAAAACTGGGCACAGTACGACAGTGAAGGAATGTTAGCCAGAAAATGCAAGATTCTGAGAACAGCCCATCATGGAAGCATGAACGGCACGCAGTGGGAAAGGCTTGAGAAGCTTTCACCCGGCACTGTCATAGTTTCTTCCGACCCTGAGGGGCGTGATAAGCTGCCGGACCTGATAGGGGCAGCGATTTTCAGGAAGTACGATACATCAAAATCATCAAGAAAGGTTTATCTGACCTGCCGAACCGGAACGATCAAACTGGTTGTGAGCAATCCTGCATCGGGAAGATTCAAAGCGACATCCTACCGAGAGGAACCAACAAAGACAGTTCCCTGGGGAGAGGAGAAACCGGATCTTCCAAAAACTGACTGGGATCAGTTCATAAAGAACCAATTAGGAATAATCTGAAAGTAACTGATGCCTCTATCGGGAGTTGCTCTGGCAAGGAAGTATCCATCAGAATTATATCTGAA
>CAZUYF010000168.1:0-4718 GCA_964624675.1 uncultured bacterium | reverse complement strand
GTTACGGAATCCAGCCTTGAAGCATCCATCATCCCTCCGATACTGACAGGCATTCGCAGGATTGATTTGAATGGTTCCTCCCTGCTTTCCTCTTCGCTTTATCTGTGGAGCTGTTCTGATCTTATTGCTGACAGCGGCGGAGCTATTTACGTTTGCAACGAGCTTTCCGGCTACGGTCCTATTCAGGCTTCTCTGCTTCGAATCGATCCTGCGTCCGGGGAGTGGGAGGTTTTCTGCAGCGGCCTGCGTTCCCCCGAGGGTATTTGCAGCAGCATCGATGATTTTTTTCCTTTATACATTGCTGAAGAGGATGTGGGAACTGGTTCGGGCAGGCTTTCCCTGGTGGACTCCGATGGTTCGGTGACTTCATTCGCTGAAGGATTTTATAATATTGAAGATGTAGCTGTGGATACCGAAGGTGGGATCTATGTAAGCGAGGATACAACCGGTATGATTATTCTGATCAGCGGGGAAGACTGATCAGTCAGTTTTGTTATTCCTGAAAACAAGGGGGGTTAAGTGTCCAGACTTGATGAATTAAGATCTGAAGCACTTGCTGGCGGCGGCGAGAAGAGGATCAAAAAAAGGCATGATGACGGCAAGCTGACCGCAAGGGAACGTCTTCATCTGCTTCTTGACCCGGAAACATTCAATGAAATGGGTATGCTGGTTACCCACAATTGCAACGATTTCGGTATGGGTGGAAAGAAGATCCCCGGAGACGGTGTAGTAACTGGCTACGGAAGAATCCACGGCCGGCAGGTTTATGTTTATGCAGAGGACTTTACCATCTTCGGCGGCTCACTTTCAAAAGCCGTAGCAGATAAAATATCACGCCTGCAGGATCTTTCTCTGAAAAACGGAGTTCCGATAATCGCGATAAAGGATTCAGGAGGGGCAAGGATCCAGGAGGGAGTAAACTCCCTTGCTGGTTACGGGGACATTTTCTTCAGAAACGTAAAAGCTTCCGGTATCGTTCCTCAGATATCAGCCATTATGGGGCCATGCGCGGGTGGAGCTGTTTATTCCCCCGCCCTGACCGATTTCGTTTTCATGGTCGATCAGTCCAGCTACATGTTCCTGACCGGACCTGATGTGATCAAAGAAGTCACACATGAGGATGTAACTTTCGAAGAACTCGGAGGTGCGGCCGCTCACAGCAGGAGAAGCGGTGTTTCTCACTTTTCGGTCAGCTCCGAGGAAAAATGTCTGGCGATGATAAGAGAGCTCATGACATATCTCCCTCAGAACAATATGAGCGACCCGCCCATGATGCAATGTACAGATCCTGCTACAAGAAGCGATGAATCCCTGGATACAGTTGTTCCGGAGGATTCGTCAATGCCTTACGATATCAAACTGGTAATACAGTCAGTTGTAGATGACGGAAAACTCTTTCAGGTTCATGAAGATTACGCTCCCAATATGATAGTGGGATTCGCAAGAATGGATGGAAAGCCGATCGGTATCGTGGCGAATCAGCCTTCTGTGCTTGCAGGTGTACTGGATACACTTTCTTCCGCCAAGGCTGCCAGGTTCATAAGATTCTGCGATTGTTTCAACATACCATTACTTGTTTTTGAGGATGCACCAGGTTTTCTGCCGGGTGTTGAGCAGGAGCATGCTGGGGTTATCAAGGAGGGGGCGAAACTGCTTTACGCTTTCTGCGAAGCCACCGTACCCAGAATTACCGTTGTAACCAGGAAAGCGTTCGGTGGAGCCTACATAGCGATGAATTCCAAAAATATAGGTGCTGATATGAATTTCGCATGGCCTTCGGCACAGATTGCGGTGATGGGAGCCAAGGGGGCTGTCAAGATCCTGTATAGAAGGGAGATTGCAAAGGATGCAGATCCTGAATCTCAGCGACAGCTTCTTATCGATGAATACGATGATATGTTCAGCAATCCCTGGGTACCGGCAGGGATGGGATACATTGATGAAGTTATCAAACCACACGAAACAAGGCTTAAAGTGATCTCTGCATTCAGGATCCTGGACGGCAAACGTGAGACGATGCCTCCTCGGAAACACGGAAACGGACCATTATGACAGTTATCAATAAGATCCTGATAGCGAACAGAGGTGAGATAGCAGTCAGAATAGCGCGCGCCTGTCATGAAACAGGGATAATTTCAGTAGCTGTTTTCTCCGAGGCTGACAGATCGGCCAAGCATGTAAGGTATGCGGACGAGGCTTACGAAATAGGTCCTGCTCCCTCAGTAGAGAGCTACCTGGTGATTAACAGGATTATCGAGACCGCTGTTAAGTCCGGCTGCCAGGCGATTCATCCCGGTTACGGGTTTCTTGCCGAAAATCCAGCCCTGCCCGCTGCCTGTGCTGCCGCGGGGCTTATTTTCATCGGTCCGGATGCGGATTCAATGGCACTTCTGGGAAACAAGACGGAAGCGCGAAAGGTTATGGAGAAAGCCGGAGTACCGATAATACCCGGAGCAATGGAACCCCTTAAATCCGAAGCGGAAGCTCTGGCTGCCGCCGCGGAAGTGGGATACCCCGTTCTGCTCAAAGCCGCGGCAGGAGGCGGAGGGAAGGGAGTACGTGTTGTTCATTCGAAGGATGAACTCCCGTCCGCCTTCACAAGGGCTGGTGCCGAGGCTCTCTCCGCATTCGGCAATCCCGATGTCTTCCTGGAGAAGTACCTGATAGAACCGAGACATGTTGAAATACAGATTCTCGCCGACAACTACGGTAACGTTATACATCTAAACGAGAGGGAATGTTCGGTTCAGAGGCGCTATCAGAAGCTCATTGAGGAATCCCCCTGCTGCATACTCGACGAAGCGATGAGGGAGAGAATGGGGAAGGCTGCAATTACCGCTGTTAAAGCCTCGGGATATACGAACGCGGGTACGGTTGAATTTCTTGTCGATTCATCCGGGGATTTCTACTTCCTCGAGGTTAACACAAGGCTGCAGGTCGAACACCCGGTAACCGAACTGATAACAGGTATCGACCTGGTCAAGGAGCAGATAAGGATAGCATCGGGCGAAGAACTCGGCATGAGCCAGAAAGATATTGGTATAAACGGGGCCGCTATCGAGTGCAGGATCTCGGCGGAGGACCCGGAGACTTTCCTCCCCTCTGTAGGCTACATAAGGGAGCTTGTTGAACCCTCCGGTCCCGGAGTAAGGGTTGAATCAGGGATATCGGCGGATTATGAAGTCCCTGTTTATTATGATCCCCTTCTGGCCAAGGTCATCACATGGGGCAAAGACCGGCAGGAGGCTATAGCAAGGATGCTGAGGGCTCTGGATGAGTACAAGATAAAGGGCGTCAAAACAACCATACCATTCCACAGAAGGGTACTTGTAGATAAGGGCTTCTCGGAGGGCAACTACGATACGGGTATCGTGACCAGGATCGAACATCACAGAACGAACGACTTCCTGGAGATCTCCGCTATCGCGGCCACTATAGTAGCGATGAATGAAAATAATGTTGAATTTGTTTCCGATGTGAAGCAGGACGACAGGTGGAAACTTTCAGGAAGGATGTACGGTGGCATTCGAAGTATCTGATGGTGAACATCTGCTTAAAGTGGAGGCTTCAAGACTTGAGGTCCGTCCGCATGATGAACTTTTCGAAGTCGAGGTAGACGGTGAGAAAAAGGTTGTCAGCATTTCCTGGATATCTCCTGCTCATCTTTCGATCCTTCTTGAGGGTAAATCCTACAATGTCGAAGTCGAACGATTCGGGAAGAAGTATCAGGTTACCACAAGGGGAGAGATCTACGAATTCAGTGTAACGGATGAACGGGAAGTCGTCACAACCGAAAAACTGCAGTTGAGCGGAACACTGGTTGTAACCGCTCCCATGCCCGGACTTGTGGTGGAGATCATGTGCATCGATGGAGAACAGGTGGAAGCCGGTCAGGGTGTCCTTGTTCTTGAGGCGATGAAGATGCAGAATGAGATAACAGCTCCCGCATCAGGTATCATCACCGGTATTCCGGTTGAATCCGGAGCGTCGGTAAACCTTGGAGACAGCCTTTTCATAATCGAAAGCTGATGTAAATTGCGTTGCACCATACGAAGCAAGGTTACTCCCTGCACGGTACTCATGATAACCTGTGCTGCTGCAGTACTTATTATGGTTCCCGGCTGCACTGATCTTACTGAATTCGATCATACGCTGCGGGCGGGGATAAAAATCATGCACACACCCGATCTATCCGTCATTCATACGATTGAAGACCTGTCCGGAGCCAGATCACTCTGTTCCCTCCCCGACTGCTTCATTGTAGCCACCATGGAAGGAACACTGATCCGTTTCGATCTTGAATCGTACCATCAGACAGGTTCCTTTTCCATTGGTAATCCTTCTTCTACAGGATACTCCGAAATGGAGTACAGTCCACTTGAGAGCAGCGTCTACATTATCGGGGCGTTAGGGCAGATAGTGGAGCTGCATGTACCTGATATGGAGATCATGGATAATTTCAGCGTATGCGAGACTCCAGTGGATATTGAGGTAGCCTCCGGAAAACCCTACTTTTATGTGGCCAGTTCGAATTCTAGCAGTATCTACGAAGTCAGACAGGAGAACAACGCGGTATCCAGGAGCTGCGCTCTGCCGTCCAGCCCCACATGCATGGCCATAGATCATACTCAGGATACCATGCTCGTTGGCACTCTGGCGGAAACCGAGCTTGTTTCCACTGGAATATCGGTGATGCGTCGTAGAAAGATGAGTAAATT
>CAZUYF010000167.1:0-4723 GCA_964624675.1 uncultured bacterium | reverse complement strand
AGGAAGGCCTCTGCCTTGTAAACGCAATGCACATAACCGCAAGTGTTTACATAAATGACGATGAATCTGGCCTCATTCAGGATTACGATGAATGGCTCGAACAGCTTGCACCACATGAGCCCATTTCTCGATACAGACATAACAGAACGGGTGAAGACAACGGAGATGCTCATCACAAGCGGCAGATAATGGGGAGGGAAGTAGTTGTAGCGGTCACCGATGGAAAGCTGGATCTTGGCCCGTGGGAACAGATCTTTTACGGTGAGTTCGATGGCCGCCGCCGCAAACGTGTTATGGTGAAGATAATCGGGGAATAACTTCACCACTGTGATTGTACTAGAAGCACGAACAAGTGCGCGGCATGAAATGAAAGGAATGAGACATGAAAAGAACCGGGATTATTCTGCTTCTGGTCGTCCTTGCGATGACCGGCATGGCAATTGGACAGGAGTACTGGGAATACCCTGCTACAATAAGTTCTTCAGGATCAGGTACCGCTGGCGCGGAGCCTGACGTAGCATCGGTAGTATTCGGTGTAAATATCACACGGTCAGACCCTGGCGAAGCAGTAAACGACGCTGCACAGATGGTCGAAGCCGCAATGGCAGCTGCTCGTGCCGAAGGTGTAGCGGGTGCAGACATGCAGACCACCACCTACAGTCTCTGGGTTCAGGAGGTCTGGGACGATTACGATTACGAGTACACCGGTGAAATGGAATATGCAGTGAACCATTACGTAAGAGCGGATATCCGGGATATCAGCTCCGTGGGTGATGTACTCGCAGCTGTTGTGTATGCAGGGGCCAACTCCATAAACGGCGTATCCTTTTACGTTGAAGACACAGCTTCTCTCTACGAAGAAGCAAGAAACAGGGCATCTGAACATGCAAGGGAAAAAGCCGAGCAGCTGGCGGATAATTTCGGAGTAACACTTGGCGAAATTACCAGCATCAGTGAATGGACAAATTATTACCCGGCATCCGGAATGGCCTACGATAATTACGGCGGCGGTCTTGGATACTCTGCAGAATCACCACCGGTTACACCGGGAGCCTATTCGATTACTGTAGAAGTATCTGTCACTTACGAGATAATACAGTAGATCATGCTTCAGGGAATCATTCTGACATTGACGCTTCTCAGCGCAAATACACCTCAAGAGGCAATACTGGACACCTGGAGCGCAATTCAGGATGGTTCCCCTCACACTTTCCTCGGTACTCTCACTCCGTCCTGTTCTGAAAGTATCCTTCAGATCTGCAGTGAGTACCTTGAGACAATGAAAACGCTCACTCCGATAGAGCTTGGGGAACTCTTCGCCTCCTTCCGTCTTGAAGCTGCTCCGAATGAAATCGAATTCTGGAACTGCACCGCTGTACTTGAAATGCTCATATCATCCCCTGAACACCATCAGACTATCAACGGAAGCACAATGACAATAGACAGTATCCAGACCGCCGAAAACAAAGCCATAGCCTTCGTAACAATCAATATGCCTTCCGATCAGCAAACCACATTCGAATTACCCCTTTCATCCTCCCCCCTGGGCTGGCAAACTGGCGGCCTTGAATCGATTGCGGAAACTATCCTGGACATCAGACATTAAAATTCCAAGATTCAATCAGGTTGTAAGGAAGGCTGCATGGATTTGGAAATAGGTTCTTTTGAAAGGAACATTGAAGACCTGGAACTGATCGGAAACAGGCTTCGATCACTGATAGAATCCTCGTACATTATTCATGAAGATGAAGAGCTGTTTGTCAAGAGATTAATTATAGAAGTACCGGAGTTTCCATGTATGATTTTCCCGGCATGGATACACCCTCCAACCTTTAAAGCAGTATAACGCTAATAGACCGCCATCATAGTTGCATATTTCTATGCAGGACACTTACTGACCTCGTAATCTCTCCTTGTTTCGGTAATCCATGAATCCCATCTAATTCCTGGAACCCCATGCCATCACACTTCAGAGGACAATTCCATCGATTCCCGTCTGGATGTAAGTTGCGGAATCCGCTTCAAGCTTGACAGATCACTGTTTTTACGCATAAACTCAAGGGGATATGGTATTTTACGCAATCCTTCAGTTCGCAATGATGGCGCAGTCTCCCGTAATAACTGAAATTGCGCCGAACCCGCTCCTTGAGATTTCCGGGGAATTCGTAGAGATATACAATCCCTCGTCAGATCCCCTCTGTCTCGCAGGATATTCAATTACAGACGGCGATGCCCTTGATCAGCTTCTTCCCTGGGATGAAGCGCTTCACGGGCCGTTCCCCCATACAGGTATGATCCTCGGAACGGATACTATCCCCCCTTTCGGATTCGCTCTGGTGTTTGAACTGGACTATCCGGATGCTCCGGCATATGAGATACCCGCCGGAACATTGATACTGACAACAGCAGACCATTCCATATGTAATGGTCTTGCAGCGCAATCAGACCCTCTCACTCTGTTTGATCCGGCCGGAAACGCAGACAGCAACGCTGTAAGTACGTACGGAACACCTGTGCTTTCGGATATCTGGCAGAACAGAGACGATGACGGCCTTGACGCCATACCCTTCGACCCCGGAGAGGGTAGAACTGTAGAGCGTTTCCCCTGGGCTTCGCCCGACCAGGAAGGCTGCTGGTCAGCCGGCCCCCAGGGAGGAACCCCGGGCTCCCACGCTCAGGCACCTCCTGATACCCTTAACATCTCCTGCGACAGTGTATGGACTGTTCCGCCTGAGCCACCACCCGGTGAGCTGTTCCAGATCAACGCTTCCTTTACCTGCACCGGGAACACCGCTCCATCCTCAGGCACACTTATTCTATTCCTTGACAGCCAGGGAGACTCAATTGCATCCCCGGATGAAATTCTCGCGGAGTTCTCAGCAATCGTTCTTCAGCCCGGATATACGGAAATTCTAACCACTTCTCTATCGCTCGCGCAGGGCTGGTTCCTTCCCTCCGCTCTTGCGGATGTACAGGAAGATGAATATCCTGAAGACGATTTCGCATCATCTGTTCTTGCAGTTGGCGGCGGAATCAATCCGGTTATTACGGAGGTTCTGTGCAATCCACTTGATGAGGATCTGGGCGAATTCATAGAGATATACTACCCCGGCCCCGGAATCTTCCCTCTCTCCGGATGCTCCTTCACAGATGGTGATGCCCTTGACTGCATCTGTAAATGGTCCGAGGTACTTCTTATCGACCCGGATGCTCTTTACGGCAGCTGCATACCTGCAGAACACTACGGTCTTATCATGGATCCGGAGTACACCTCCGGTTCGCAGGAGTACGACCTTGCAGAATCCACGTTTGTATTCACCGTTGAGAATACAACCATAGGCAACGGGCTCACCGGCAACGACCCCGTGACCCTTTACAGCATGCTTGGAACCGCCCAGGTCAATGTTCTTTCAACCTATGGCACTCCACTTCTTTACGACGACCCTCTTCTATGCGATGATGACGGACTTGACGGCATACCCTTCGATCCGGGGGAGTATCGCAGTGTAGAAAGAAAATCATCAAACCTTCCGGATGAGGAATACTGCTGGGCTGTTTCGCCCGAGGGAGGAACACCGGGGTGCCCGGCAGTATTCACCGATACGACAGACGCAGCAGTCGATTCTCTCATTCTAACCCCTGAACAGCCCGGACCGGGGCAACCCCTGCAGATAGCATCGGTAGTGTCGAACCGTGGTACAGCCGCAGCCTATGGGCTTAGCGTGACTATCTTCATTGATTCCAACGCAGATTCACTTGCTCAACCCGATGAAATATGCTGCATTGTATCAACCGACTCCCTCTACCCCGGTGAAACCGATACCGTCACTGTAACGGTAAGTGCCCCTCCAGCAGGGTACTACCTTGCAGCTGCAGGGGTTTATCTTCCAGGAGATATCGTACCGGAGAACGATGTCCTTCTTAAGAGCTTCCGATCAGGTGAAGGCGCTCCACTGGTGGTAACCGAAGTTCTCTGTAATCCCTCCGCCGAGGATCATAACGAGTACATCGAAATCTATTACCCGGGGCCCGGAGTCTTTGACATCTCCGGGTGCACTTTCACCGACGGAGACGCTCTCGATGAGATAGTATCATGGAACGATGAGATCGGGGTTCTCCAGGATCCCGATGCACTGAAATCACCCTATATTCTGCAGGGCTGTTACGCCGTAATCCTTGACCGGGAATATACAGATGGTAGTCAGCCCTACGATTTCCCTGTCGGAACTGTAATTCTCACCACCGGGAACACCACCCTGGGAGACGGGCTTTCGCAGAATGATCCTATTACACTCTATGCGTCATCTGGTACAGCAGCAACCGATGTAATGTCCACTTACGGAACACCTCTGGATCACGATGACCCTTTGAACCGGGACGATGACGGACTGGATGCAATTCCATTTGATCCGGGGGAAGATAACAGCGTTCAGAGAAAGCAGCCGGAAGAACCGGATCACGAAAATAACTGGTTCGCTTCGGTCGAAGGTCCGTCGCCAGGCAGCCCTCCTCCTTTTATCATTGAAGGAGTGAACGCCTCTGCCGCAGGAATAGAATGCGTGCCGCCCATGGGTCCCGGAGGTGAGATCATTGATATACTTGCAGCATTCACCAATTCTGGAACGGATACTATACCCGCAAACGGTATGACTGTTCATTTCTATGAAGATATCGATGAAAGCGGTACTCCGTCAAACGGAGAATTGATAGATAGTTACGTCTG
>CAZUYF010000166.1:0-4837 GCA_964624675.1 uncultured bacterium | reverse complement strand
CAATAGAGCTGATTATTACAAGTGATAGGAAGCGGTAGTCCCTATAAGCATAAAAGCATAGCTTGCTGCGATCAGGAAGAAGTTCTGAATACGACCGGCAGGAATCGAAATGATTCAGGACATTTATCCGGTTCAATTTTTTTATTATACTTATTCAATATAATTCGATACATATACTTTCATATATTTCAGTTGCATGAAGGAGAGTGAAATGGAAAAAAACAGGATGAAAATTACCGATGAATTATACAGCGAAATGAAATCGGAGACTCTGAAAAGAAAGGATGACGAGCAGCTGCGGAATAGTATTCTTAATGTGGGTTTTGCTAAGACTGCTCTTAATCATAGCTCGCTGATAGATATGCAGCACACCTTTTCCATTGAACTGAAAACAGGGAAGATAACCACACAGGAAAAGAGCGGCAGATGCTGGCTGTTCGCGGGACTCAATACCATGAGGCACAGTATTATTGAAAATCTTAACCTTGAGAATTTCGAGCTTTCTCAAACTTACCAGATGTTCTTCGACAAGATTGAGAAGGCCAATTACTTTCTTGAAAATATCCTTGAAACGCTGGAAGAGGATACCGATTCGAGAATAGTCATGTGGCTTCTTGATGCCCCCCTTGGTGATGGCGGACAGTGGGATATGTTCACAAGCATCGTCGAGAAATACGGCGTTGTGCCCAAATCCGCAATGCCGGAAACCTTCAGCAGCAGCAATTCGGCGCGGATGAACATTATTCTTACCCTTAAATTAAGGGGTTACGCTTCCGTTCTCAGGGAAATGCACTGTGCTGGAGATGGTATTGACAAGCTGCGAACCGAAAAGAAAAAGATGCTGATCGAGTTCTACAGGCTTTGCACAATGTTCCTCGGCGTACCTCCCGATGAATTCACATTCGAGTATACGAACAAGGACAGGGAATTTCACAGGGACACAGCTATTGCACCAAAGGAATTCTTCAGGAAATATGTGAATGTAGATCTTAAAAAGTATGTAAGCATTATCAATTCGCCTACCTCCGATAAACCTTTCAACCGTACCTATACGGTTCAGTATCTGGGGAATATAGAAGGTGGCAACCGGGTTAAATACATTAACGTCGAAATGTCGATTCTAAAGGACCTGGCCCTCAGACAATTGAAGGATGGAACTCCCGTCTGGTTTGGATGCGATGTCGGCAAATGTCTGTCCAAGGATGACGGAATCATGGATGTAAACGCTTACGATTACGATGGTGTGCTGAAAACCGAGTTCAACCTGGATAAGGCCGGAAGGTTGGATTACGGTGAAAGTGTAATGACTCATGCCATGGTCTTTACGGGAGTTAACATCAGGGATGACGGCACCCCGGACAGGTGGAAAGTGGAGAACAGCTGGAGCGACAAATACGGTGACAAGGGATACTTCGTCATGAGCGACAGATGGCTGGAAGAGTTCACGTACCAGGTTGTAATTGATAAAAAGTATCTCTCGGACGAGTTGAAGAAAGCCCTGGAAACCGAACCGATAGTACTGAAGCCCTGGGATCCTATGGGTTCACTTGCTGTCCACTAATTCGAAGCTGTTTCCCGAGCTGTCCCTCAGGAAAATCAGATCCTGCTTTGGTGTTCTTCTAACGCGCGTTACACTGTAACCAGAGCATTGAGCCCTTCCCATGAGATCCTCCCGGTTCTGTACCCCGATGCAGATATGGTTGTACACCGGCTTCATCTTTCTGCCCGAGAGGAATACTTCCAGATAGATATCGTCCGAAAAAAGGATGACAACCTCGGTTGATTCCTTTATTCCGAACAATTCATCTGAAAGCTCTTCGGGAAGCGTGAACCTTCGTGTCTCACTGAATCCCAGAAGATCTCTATAGAATGCGTTTATATCGTTATTTTCGTTAACTGTAATTGCTATATGCTTTAGCATTTAACCACTTTCCTAACGCGAGTTTCTTATCACTTAAAGGTGAATATTTCTAAATTCTATTGTAGTGCTATCGGAACACGATGTTTCAAATATATCATGGTTAACAATAGGAATTTGGATTATCCGCTAAGGCGAAATCTCAACAAGGTCTCGATCACTCGAGGTTCTTGCTGTTTTCCAGCGATTTCATTCTGGACCTTTACCTCCATCAGATACTCTTGCTCATTACGATGCTATTATCCCCAATGGTGCAGACCGAATCATGAAGATGGCTGAGAATCAGTCAGAACATAGGATTACTTAGGTAACCTGAATGTAACAGGTGAAGGCTCCTCCTCAGTAACTGCCTTTTGATGTCACCTGATTTCATGAAATCCTGCGGGTTAAACCTTGTGCATAATACTACTAATAAATATGTTAGTAACAATGTTGTTAGTAATAATATTGTTACAATTAATAAGGAGGTCTTCAAATGATCCCTTTCAAGGTAGGTATATTTGTAACCGGCAGGGACTTCTGTGGCAGGGAAACAGAGATCCGCAAGTTGACAGAGTACATAGAATCCTCCTTCAGAGTACTCATCGCAGGAGAGAGAAGAACTGGCAAATCCTCACTTATCATGGAGACAACCAGAAGGATACCAGGATGGAAATTAGCATACATCGATCTTCGAACGGTATCCACAATGGAAAAACTCTGTGAAAGGACTGCCAACGGCATATACTCTGCATTCAAGACCCAGTCCGTTCTCAAGAACATCACAAATGCCATATCAAGCCTTCGACCGGGGATTTCTATTGATTCACAAACAGGGGATTTCAAGGTCAGTATCTCACCGGGAGCCGACCCGGACAATAGAAGCATGGAGGAACTGCTCCGGATTGCAGGTAAACCTCGAACAATTGTTGTGTTTGATGAATTTCAGGATATCATGAAGCTGCCGGGTTACGAAACCATCCTGTCCGGTATGAGAACGGTGATGCAGAGTCAGCCTGACACTGCCTATATCTTTTCCGGAAGCATATTGCACAGGATGAACAGACTCTTCGCCGATCCTGATGCGGCCTTTTTCAGGAGTGCACAGCAATTGAACATAGGTGAGATCAACAGGAATGAATTTGCTGATTATTTAAAAGAGCGGTTCGAAAATGGTCAGAGAGCAGTAACTGAAAGTGCAATGAATGAGATTCTCCAGTTCGGCAGGAGCAATCCTGGAGACATCCAAAGGCTGTGCATAGGCATCTGGGAGGTAACCGATAAAAACACTGAAATTACCACAGCGACTGTTCAGCAAGGTATAACACAGATATGCAATCTTGAAGCGGAATCCTTTGCCGATAAACTTGCCTCTCTCTCTCCGAATCAGATCAGATGCCTTTCCACAATTACTGCAATGGATTATCCGATACAGATCAACAGCAGATTTATCTCAAATTCGGGGCTTTCCAGCTATTCCGCAGCTCTGGCTGCAATGAAGGGGCTGGAGAAAAAGAGAATACTCCTGCGCAGGGGACATAACTGGTATATCTCCACACCCTTTTTCATCCACTGGTTCAAGATATCAGGTTTGGTCTGAAGGAGTTAAATCCAGTTTTCTATTGGGACTGTTGGACACAGGTCGTTTCCTCAATGTTAGTTTTGGCCGGCCTTGAGGGAGCAGGTGGTGTTTACTGAGAATTGGTGTATCATATGCTTTGATGTACTAATCCCGCAGTTTATCAGGGAGTTTGTACGGTGGATGATATACTGACCGTTTTTAATAAAGTCCTGGTCGACGCATGTCAGCGTAACGCTTCTGACATTCATCTCTGCGTGGGCACCCCATGGAAATACCGGGTAAACGGTAATATTACATCCATCAACTCACTGCCTGTTCTCAAACCACCCGATACAGAGACCATCGCCCGGCACATCGTCGCTTTATCCAGAAATGTTCTGAATGAAAAACTTGACGATTTCATGCATCTTCTCAAGGATTTTGACTGTTCATACTCAGTGCCGAAAGTATCAAGGTTCAGAGTAAACATATGCCGCCAGAGGGGGACTTTCTCCGTAGTTCTACGGGTTGTTCCCTTCGTATCGCCAACAATTGAAAATCTCGACCTTCCACCAGTCATTAAGAACATAGCCATGGAGGAAAGAGGGTTAGTCCTGATAACGGGAATAACAGGAAGCGGCAAATCAACTACCCTTACAGCCATGATCAATCACATCAATAACAACCGGCCATGCAAGATAGTCACGATAGAGGATCCAATTGAATTTCTGCACAACGAGATAAAGGCATCTGTGATACAGAGGGAGGTAGGGAACGATACCGAAAGTTTCAGCACAGCCCTGCGGGCAGCGCTCAGACAGGACCCCGACGTCATCCTGGTTGGTGAGATGCGGGACAGGAGCACAATAGAGATCGTCCTGAAGGCCGCTGAAACCGGCCATCTGGTGTTGTCTACATTGCACACATTGGATGCGCCCAGATCAATCCAGCGGATCCTCAGTGTTTTTGAACTCACCGAACAGAAGATGCTCAAACAACGCATTGCGGAATCGTTAAAGGCGGTTATCTCTCAACGCCTGCTGCTCAGGTCCGACAGAAAGGAGCGCATCGCCGTCTTCGAGATCATGCGTGCCACTCTGAGTATACAGGAGTGCATCAAGGATGCGAGCAAGATAGCCAGCATTAAAGATTTAATGGCGAGCGGCCGGGAGCTGTACGGCATGCAGACATTCGATCAGCATCTCTTGGATCTTTACGAAGATGGGATCATCAACCTGCACACAGCCAAGTCTGCAGCCTCCAGCAGTGCTGACTTTGAACGTGAGGTCCAGTTCGGAAATTGAACTGCATATTCATGCAGCGTGAGAAGGAGGAGTTCAGATGATCGGTCTCGTCTGTCTGATGCTTTTGGGGGATAC
>CAZUYF010000165.1:0-4848 GCA_964624675.1 uncultured bacterium | reverse complement strand
CTGATGCAATTGCAGTCTGGCCAAGCACCTGGCCATTGAACATCAGCTGGCTTGCTGGAATTGGTCTGGGATCCCTGGCAGCCTTGCTGAACAGATCAACACCCTCGAAGTTTGTCGTATCCTCAATTGAACAGATGGAGAGGAGAGTCGGAAGAATATCGAACTGCGCTGCAGGTTCGATTATCACCTCACCTGCCGGAATCCCTGGCCCCGCTGCAAATAACGGTACATGAAGAACTTCCTGATACAGGTGACCTCCATGGCCAATATATCCCCACTCAAGAAATTCTTCTCCGTGATCGGCTGTAATCATGATGACTGTGCTGTCTGCATAGCCTCGCATGCGAAGCTCTCCGAAAAGCCTTCCGAGTTGAGTATCTACCCACGTAATACCACCGTCATACCGGGAAAGAAAGTGCTCCAGGTGCTCTGGATGAACGACCCTGCCGCCTTCGGCAATCTCCCAGACTGATTCCGTCAGAGTGTCGTCTGGAAAATACATATTGTCGTACGGAGATGGTGGCTCGTATGGATCATGGACATCGAAGAAATGAAGCACTGCTATAAACGGTCTGTTATCATTACTCGATTCAAGCCACTCCAGAAATTCATCAACCGTAATCGCAGCTCTCCCTCCACCGAAACCAGCACAGGAATAGTTATCGAATCCCCTTTCAAAGCCATGATCTTCGTTAAGGAGGACCACGTTAAAGAGTCCGCAGGTTCTGTAACCGGCATTGCTGAATATGGTTGGAATAATGGGTACTTCATTATGCAAGCGGTGATCTCCATCGAGTCTTCTTCCAGTTCCATGCTGCTTTGCATTGAGACCTGTGAAAATTGTAGCGGTCGCTGGAAGTGTCCATGGAGCTTGTGCCTGGAAGTTCTCCCATCTTGTGCCCATTGCCGCAAGGCTGTCCAGTGATGGAGAAGTCTCCCTGTGGTAACCGTAGCAGCTTAGATGGTCAGCCCTCAGGGCATCTATGATTATCAGTATTACATTCGGTCTGTCTATTACTGTGGATGCATTTTCGCACGAAAGGGTCAGAACAAGCATGAACGAAAGGACTGTGAAAAGAATTTTCTGCATCTCTAAATTCTACCTTTCAGATACTTCTGTCGTTTTTCTTCGGGGAATCTCTCAATGGCGTATCTGAGCATTGTTCTGGGCATGTTCATGTAATGCTTTCTGAGGAATTTTTCTTCAGTTTCAAGGTCCTTCTTGCCAACTTCCCGCAACATCCATCCAACGGCTTTGTGAATGAGGTCATGATCATCTTTGAGAAGCTTCTCTGATATAGCAAGTGTATCCCTGAAATCGTTCTTCCTTATGAAATGCTGTGTGGATATAATGGATATCCGTTTCTTCCACAGATCTTTTGATCCCGCAAACTCATACAGTGGTTTTCTATCCCTGCTGTTAAGCCAGCCTCCGGGAATATGAGGGGCGGAAAGGTCGACAAGGTCCCAGTTGTTAATCCATTTCGTGCTTATCATGTACAGGTTGTAGATATCTTCCTGGTTTTCAGTGCTGCTCTTTTTGAAAGAATCTACAAGTATAAGAAGAGCGAACAGCCGCTCTTCGTGCCACGGTGAATGAAGAAGCTTCTTCGTATCTTCAAGGGAGAGCCCTCTGAATTTTCTGACAAGTTTTCTTATGTGCGGAACCCTTATACCGAGGAATCTATCTCCTTCACCGTACTCACCCCTGCCCGTCTTGAAAAATCTCTGGTGAACTTCTGCTCTTTGAGGTTCCGCAAAATCTCTCAGGTCGCTGGATATTTCAATTGTTGCGTCAGGCATCTTTATTCTCCACTAGTGTTTTCTTCAGAAGCTTTTTCAATGTAGCAACTATTTTCCGGGGTTTTACATCCTCAAGTTCTATTGCAGTGCAATTGTTGAATCGAGCAAAATCAGCGAGTTTACCTGCAAAGACCGGAAGGAATTCTTCCCATTCATCGAAGCCTTCCCTGAACTGCAGATTCCGTAATATGAGAACAGCCCTTTTCCTGTCAGCTTTGGGGTCCAGCCGGGCGATGAATTCGGTTCCCCAGAGAACCGGCAGGACGTAGTATCCGTACTGTCTTTTACTCTTCGGAGTGTAGCATTCAAGGGCGTAATCGAACTTGAAAAGCCTGCTTAATCTATCGCGAAGAATGATGAGATTATCAAAAGGTGAAAGAATATGCACTTCCCCCGAAGCCGGGTTGTCATCAGAATGATTCTCCAGCGAACCGGGAAGAGTATAGTAGCTTCCAGCACCGTCTATACTCACCTGGATAATCTCACCCTCTTCGAGCAGGCTTTGAATGGCATTTATGATTATCTGTCTGTCGGGTGCGTGAATATGTTTTACGATATCACTAATGGTGGAGATTCCCTGTGCATTCAGAGCCCTTCGGATGAGAAAACGCCCAAGTTCGTCGTCAGGGGGCATTGAGGTATCGGTGCCTTCAGGCAGTACCCTCTCGGTAAGGTCGTAGATCCTTTGAAATTTGTCCCTTCGCGTGACCATCAGGTCGCCTCTCCAGAATAGAAGTTCAAGAGCTGTTTTAGCAGGCTTCCAGTTCCACCACTCTCCCCGCTTCACTTCAGGGTTGGATTTAAAATCCTTTGACCCCAGCGGCCCTTCTTTCCTGATTCTGGAAATGACTTCGTCCATCATGTGTCCGCATTTCTTAATTCTGTCTTTTGCCCATTTGTGCATTGGATCCCTGAAGTTCTTCATCCGGTAGGTGTAATATCTGTAGTCGCACATTGGAAGATAGGACGCTGCATGACCCCAGTACTCGAATATCGTTCTGTCGACCGCCTGCAATTGATGGAGCATATCAGGATGGTACCCGCTGTATCTGGTCCAGAGGGTATGATGGTGCGCCCTCTGTACAACAGAAATGGTATCTATCTGTACATAACCGAGGTTCTCTATAATCGCGGCTGTTCTACGTTTCCCCTCTTCAGTTTCAGGATTATCGAACAGCATCTGCGAATCAAGGATCAGCCTTCGAGCTTCATCTGCACTGAGATTTATCAGATTATTCATTGTAATCTGACAGGGCAACTGCCTGTTACATTGAAACAGGAAAGCATACGTATGATGATTCTGCTCTTACTTCTCGAGGCTTATGATTTTAGCAAGGTTCGAGCAGAGAAGCGACCTGTTGCCATTCGGGTTTATAGCAATGTCGTATACCGTTCCATGACCGGATGTTGTAGCTTCCACATCGTTATTCTGCGTATTAATCACCGAAACACCGCTGTTCTCGTGAGCCACAAAAAGGTAATGACCGTCAGGGGTTACAGCGACTGCAATGGCAGGGCTGGATATTGGATAAGTGGAATAACGCTGACCAGTTCCCGTATCTATCCCCCATATCTCACTGAGTGAATCCGGAGCTGCGTAGACCAGGCTGCCTGAGCCCGCATACAGATCGTTTACTCCGCCGGGAACAGCGCATTCAGCTACTACGGTACTGAAATCACCGGTGGAAATTTTCTTGATCGTATTATCGTAACCGTCAGCTACGAAAATCGCTGTCCCGTCCGCAGTAATGGCAGCCGCTACGGGATCATGAAGCCCCGATACAGAATCTACCGCTGTCACATCCCATGACTGAGAATTGATTGTAATAACAGTTCCGCTGGCTCCAACCGAATACAGGTGCCAGCTTCCGCCGACTGGTTCCGTGAGGATAAATCTGCCGTAGGAGCTGAGGGCAACAGGATTGTGTACTATGTAGGTGCCGTTGCTTACGTAGAAGAGCAGATTACCGCAGAGTGCAAGGGCATACCCACCTTCGGCGGTTGCTCCTACATCTTCAACCGTATACCCCTCGAGGTACACACGGGCAAGGAGGTAACCGTTTTCGTAATCCACAAAATAGAGGCTGTCCACCGCCGCGATCCCATCTCCGCCGTCCTTAAGATAGCAGCAGTGAAGCGGAGTAGTGGGGACGCCTATGTCCTGAAGAAAGTAGAAGGGAAAATCGGCTGATATGATCGGACTTGTGATCCCGCAGCCGGTTCCCGATAGAACCATGACAGCAGCAGATAAAACTGAGAGCATAAACACTGTATTTTTCATAATCATTCTCCTGTAAACAATTCCTTCATTCTAATCGCGTCTTTTACGGCCTGACCGAAATGACAGTTATTGAACATTACGAACATTCGTCCTGACTCCGCACCTAACCTGTTAATAGCGGGTAACCAGGCCTGAAGTTCCTTATCACTGTAGGTATAATCATACCGGAGCGGACCACCGTTCCACCATTGTGAGGTATTCCTGCCATGGAACCTTACGTATCCAAAGGGTTTCCCGCCTATACTGATCGGAGGCGGGAGATGGGGAAGCCTGGGCAGATCGACCGACACGAGGGCCATCCCCTCACCGCTTATCCTGCTGAGAATGTCCTTCCGATACCATTCATCGTATCTGAACTCCACGGCAAGCGGCACTTCACCTGTTTTCCTGTTGAGTTCTTCCACGTACCGCACACTCGATTCCGAGGGTTTGAATGAATAGGGGAACTGTGCGAGCAGACCTGAGAGCTTCTCCTTCTCAATGAATGGTTCGATCATTCTTGCGTACTGGTCCCACTGCACCGGAGAAGCATCCCTTGAGTGTGTCATGCTGGAATGCAGCTTTACGGTAAACTTGAAATCGCCGGGGGTTTTGTTTACCATATTCCATGAAACCTTTGGATGCATTATCCTGTAGTACGTGCTGTTCACTTCAACGGTGGAAAAGTGCTTTGAATAGAAATCCAGCATTTCACCTTTCGGGGTGCCCGGGGGATAAAAGGGACCAACCCAGTCAGGGAAGCTGTAGCCGGAGGTACCGATCCG
>CAZUYF010000164.1:0-4878 GCA_964624675.1 uncultured bacterium | reverse complement strand
GGTTACTATTATCTCCCACACCTCATACCTGATCAATCTTGCTTCAACGAACGGAAGGGTTGTAAAACTATCAGTTCCAGCTCTGGAAGCTGAGCTGGAAAGAATGCATATACTTGGAATCAAGTGGTGTGTTCTTCACCCCGGAGCCCATCTCGGCGCAGGGGAAGATGAAGGAATCAGAAAGATATCATCGATGGTTGGAAAGATTCTGCTCAACTCACCTGCGGATACGGGGATCCTTTACGAGAATACAGCCGGACAGGGAACCACTTTAGGGTATACTTTCAAGCAGCTTGCACAATTGCTTGAACAAACCTCCATGCCTGACCGGACCGGGATATGCTTCGATACATGTCATGCCTTCGCCGCCGGTTACGATCTCTCTTCCGAACGGGCTGTTCGGGAAACTATGAATCAATTCAACGATACCGTTGGAATTGATAGAATTAAAGCCTTTCATATCAATGATTCAAAGGGAGAGTGTGGAAGCCGCAAGGACCGTCATGCTTCTGTAGGAGAAGGACTGATCGGCCTGGGACCTCTCCGCTTCCTTGCTTCAATGTCAGAATACAGAGAAATCCCCGGGATTGCGGAAACACCGGGAACTGACAGTGACAGGGCACAGGATATAGAAAAAGTAGTCTCTCAAAATTGACCTGAGCTGCCTCCAGCCAGATTATTCATAAGTGAGTGTAATAGAGGAGAGGTTAATGGAGTACCAGGGATACAGACCACCCGTGCGATGGGTGATAATCCTTACCTTGCTGGTATGCACGGTTCAGGCATTTTCAGGCAGCAGCATATATACCGATCTGACTTACATCGAATCAATTGATGAGGTCAGTGAAGAATGTCCACAATGGATACTGGATAATCAGGTCCTTATAGACGTACTCCATTACGGATTTGATGGTAAGATACACCGGGGACAGCTTCTGGTAGATGCCCGTGTAGCCGGAGATCTCCAGATAGTCTTCATGTTGATGCTTATCACACGCTTCCCGCTTGAGTCGGTGGTGCCCATATCGCAGCTGAACTGGGATGACTTTGAATCCATGCGGCAAAACAATACTTCGGCTTTCAATTTCCGCACTGTCCCCTTTTCGGACAGACTCTCCAGTCATGCATACGGATTGGCAATAGATATCAATCCTGTTCAGAATCCCTATTACACCGGTACACAGATATTCCCTGAGAGTGCAGTATATGATCCTTCAACGCCAGGCACACTTTTTGACGAGCATCCGGTTGTGAAAGTGTTTAAAATACTCGGCTGGAGATGGGGTGGTGACTGGTACGAGAAGGATTATCAGCACTTCGACAAACAACTGGAAGAAACAGCATTAGAGAATGTTAATAACCACTATTCATGGCCTCTGGGGAGGTAAAAATGAAAAAATCACTATTGGTTCTGTTTGTTATCGTAGTTCTGACAGCAACTTTATCCTGCAGCAGAGAAGAAGCCTCAGATTCACAGATAAATGAAGAACAGATAATCGAAGAACAGGTAAATGAAGAACCGGAAACTCCGGAAGTAGAAAACACTGAAGTGGTAAACACGGAAGAGACAACACCTGAGGATGCCCCGAGCGAGTTTCTCGAACTATGCTACGCAACATCAATAAATATGCCTGAAAACCAGTTCGGCCCTGAAAATGTGTTCGACAATGACCCGAATACCTACTGGGCCACCATGCCAGGTGCCGCTCCCGATGAAGGACTCTTCTTCTCCTTTGAGGAGCCGATAAGTGTTAGTGCTATCAGCATACACACCCTGCCTGGCAGCAGCAGTATTGAAGGAATTACATATTATCAACTGTACATAAACGGATTGGAAACCCCTGTCTATCGCGTGGATGAGGATCCTGTACCGGTTAACACCATGGTGAAGAGCGTCTTTGTACGGATTGATGCCACCGATTCAATGGAATCCCGGGGAAACGGAATCCGTTATGCAGGCAATCTGCCAGTGGGTATCAGTGAAATAACGCTTCTGGTCATGGACGGAGAAGGCAATGAGGTCCCTCTGCAGGTTCAGGCAATTAGAAAGAGCAGCGGAAGTATACAAGCCAGTTCCTCTCTTGAGCCCATAGAGGCATATCACCCTGACTTTCTCTTTGACTCACGTTCGGAATTCGGATGGGCGGATGGCGATGAAGAGAGTACCGGCTCTGGAGAGAGCCTGACATTCCTTTTTGATGAGACACAGCGCATCGAAAAGATAAAAATCTGGAATGGTTACCATCGATCCCAGACTCATTTTGACCAGAATGAACGGGCAGCCGTGATTTCATTTGGAAATGAAAGCGACAACGCACCGGTGTATCAGCTTGATGATACAAGAGAACCGCTGGTGATAACCCTGGATACCCCGCTTGAAGGCCGCAGTTTTGCTCTGAATGTACTTGAGATATACGAGGGCGCGACGTACAAAGACCTTGTAATAAGTGAGCTTCGATTTTTTGACGGAGAGGAATGGTTTGTGCTTGATTCCGGTGAAAGTCAATCGCGAAAACACGACGTACTGGAATGGGCAGAAAACACCTCTGCCCATGTCTTCATTGACAAACAGATAGCCGCAGGCCACGGCGCTGTGGAGCTATACGATAGACAAACCCTTATTCTACGCTCAAATGGCAGTTTTATCCTCTGGAAACGTATTGAACAGCTTGACAGCTCAGAGATCATGTACGCAGATGGGAACTGGCAGATCATTGACGATAACACGCTGAGGATCTTCGGAAGGCTGCATAGAATAGGGGAGTATTCGCAAGCTTCCTATGACCCGTATTCAGGAGTACAGCCGGATCAGGAGCAGGATCTCGATCGCATCACAATTTTCACTGATGTCCTGCAGTTCAACAGCAACAGAATCTCCAGTGACCGGGGGATGTTCGAAGACTTTGTATTTTAGTGATGCCTTGCTGTGAAGCGTTCTGAGAATAGATGGCTGGCCTCTATTGGCCTGTTGATGGTTCTGATGGGGATCGTCATCGGAAGCGGTCTTGCGGCGCTCAACCGGACTGAGTACGCAAACGGCTGGGATGGTTATTATTACCTGATACAGGTGCAGTCTTTAAACAACACCGGTACGATGCATTCTCCGGAGTATTCCCCGGTCTATCTGCCTCTTATAGCCTTCCACGCAATCACGGGAAATTACATTACATCGTACAAAATGAGCGCAGTACTGATAAAAACCCTCTTTGTGTTATCGGTGTTTACATTGGCCTTCTCACTGCTCAGATCCAGACCCGATGCGGACAAGCGCACGGTTTTTTTCACTGCCCTGATCGCAGGCGCTCTGTCGGCAATGAGTCCCTCTCTGAACTATTTTTTCACCCAGTTCCCCAAGAACCTCCTGGGCTTTGCTTTGCTCTTTTTCGCAATTGCTTCGGTATACAGTACAGGCCAAATATGGAAAGAACGGCAATCTCCTTTATCCCACCGGAGCATGTCAAAAAGAGGCTTGATTGTGAGGATACTCGGGCTGCTGCTGCTTTTTCTGGCGGTTTTCTTTACCCACCGCTTTGCAGCAGTACTCTCTCTGGGGTTCCTCGTGCTCTATTTTGCACCGGTGGGAAAGCGTCTGCTCATAATGCTGTTCGTGTGCCTGCTGGCCCTTGTAGCTCTTTCCAACATACTATCCCTGCCACTATCGTTTTATGATCTGGAAATAATAACCAGCAATTTCTCACTCACCCCTATTTTTGTACCCGTATCATTTGTACAGCACTTCGGTACTGCAAAGCTTTCATCAGCCTGGATTGCAGAGATTTTTCTTGCCAGCGCCCTGCCGCTCATAACAGGCATCCTGCTGCTTGGCTGGAAAAAACTCAGCTTCCTGCGGCTTGGCAGAGAGTACTACATCCTGATAATCATTGGTCTGACAGGATTATTCCCCTTCTTCAGGTTTTCACTCACGGGTCTTTCGTACAGGCTCTTTTATGGTACCCTGCTGATATTTCCTCTGCTCTGTATTCCCTACCTTTCCTTCGGAGTACAGAAGATTCTCCGCTTCCGGTCTGACCGGGAGTCATCGGGGCAGGAGGCAATACCAGTGCTGTTCTTTGCGGCACTACTGGCCCTTTCTCTGTACACAGGCAAATCTTACAATCCCGAGCTTCACGACCCTCCGTACGCATTCTACGAAGAACTTGCTGCAGAGACTATCACATCTTTGGCGGATGTTGACTGCGAACTCATCATCGCACACAAAGCGCTTGCCGAGATGATCACTTATACGTTCGAAGTCGATGCCCTGCCATGGGCACCCGAGGAATACTTCCTCCGTGAACGGGTCTGGCGAATAACAGCTGGTATCCTGCAGGATGAGGTTGCGATGTACCTCAGCCCAGAACTGGCCGAGTTGTATTATATGCCACTGAGCCGGGACTACGCGCTTATGCGTGAAGATTACTGGGAAGTTTTCATGGACAGTATTTCCAGTGATCCTGTGATGTCCGAAGCGGTTCGCACCTGGCGGAACCCCCTGGAACAAAGACCGGCATATATGAGACAGGACAGTCGATGAACCCCATATAGAATTTCGAAATTACCAGCTTTGATCAAACACTCTGACATTTCTGATCGGCTGTAATTCACCATCGATGATAAGTGTGTCAGTCATGGTTAATGTATCTGGTTCGGTGTTTGAAGCGTTGAGCTTGCAGTAGTATCTATTATCGAGTTCAAGGAAGAAGTTCCCACCGTAGAAAATACTGTCCCGCCATTGAGTACTGTCATTGGGGGCCGGGGCCACGAAGCCACCACTTAACGATACACTCGTTTCTGCTCCACCGGGCCATAACAGACGGTTAGCGTTCCCCGAATAGACGTACCTGCTCCCACCAA
Source organism: uncultured bacterium (assembly GCA_964624675.1). GTDB lineage: Bacteria > Fermentibacterota > Fermentibacteria > Fermentibacterales > JCC-6 > Aegiribacteria. The sequence goes on along the minus strand of CAZUYF010000164.1, from coordinate 24 downwards.
GTGTATCAAACGCAACTATGAATT
>CAZUYF010000163.1:0-4884 GCA_964624675.1 uncultured bacterium | reverse complement strand
CTCTCGTTTTTCATGGGATGCTTCATGACTGGTCCGGCGGTACAGGATGGGGACCGCGCTTTCTCTTCACAACGCTGCCGTTTCTGCTCCTTGCGCTGTCCTTCGGGAGTACCGGGGGAAAACTTTTCCGGGTGATCGCCATACTCGGTATTATCGTCTGCATCCCCGCCCTCTGGAGCAATCCCAGCCTGCTGGAGCAGACCAGCGGTGCTGACCTCTTTGATGAGCCTTCCCGGCAGGCAGTACTCTGGACATGGTCCTCCTCTCCGCTTGTTTCTGCATTCAGAAATTTCGCCACCGGGATACCTGATCTTTTCGGTGCAACAGCAGCAGCTTCTGCGGGAATATCAATCTGGATAGGGATTCTCGCCCAGTCGATAACCGCATTGGCACTGGCCGCGGGTGGAATGCTTGTGCTGAAGAGAAGCCGCTGCATCGGGAAGAGTGAATCATGAAAATCCTGCATCTTTCGCCGCAGAACTATACGGGAACTATAGACCTTTTCGTTCGTGGACATGTAGCCCTGGGCCATGAAAGCAGGCTTGTCACTTTCTACAGGGCTGCCAACCTGTACGAGGAGGATATATGCCTGAATCTCCCCTTTGTCGGCCCCATGAGCTGGCTGCTGAAGCTCAAAGAACTGGTTAAGGCGGGAAGTCTGCAGGTTCCTTACACCGGAACTACAGAGCGGATATTCTGGAATCCAAGCCCGCCAGAAAGACTCATGCTGAGATTCAGGGATATGGTATGGAAACCGATCATCAACAGGGCCGCCGGGGAATATGGATTATGGGATTTTGATATATACCATCTTGAAGGCGGGATGAGCTTCTACAGAGACGGGAGGGATGTAATAGCCCTTAAGAAGGCAGGTAAGAAGATAGTCTCCTACTATCACGGTCTGGGCCTTCGAATGAGGGGAGCTATCAAACCCGTATGGGAAGCGACGGATCTTAACCTTACCTGTGAGTTTGATCTTTACCAGAGATATCCCGAAGTAGATTATCTATTTCTACCGTTTGATCAGAATGCCATGCCCCCGGCTTCCCCGCAGCCCGGTAATGTACGTATATGCCATGCGCCCAGGATCAGATCGGTAAAAGGTACCGAAGAGATAATAAGCGCCGTTGAGGATCTTTCAAAAGATATCCCTGTTGAACTTGTTCTGATCGAGAACATGACGAATGCCCAGGCTCTGAGAATGAAAGCCTCATGTCATATCGCGATCGATCAGGTTGCGAGCGGGGATATGGGCTATGGAGTTAATTCTCTTGAGAGTCTATCTATGGGTATTGCCACAGTTACTAATCTTAGCCAGGCATATCAGGAATTCATTCCCGATCATCCATTCTTTCTTACAACACCGGACACTCTGAAGCGAGATCTGCGAGAGCTCATCCTTGACCGGGAACTCAGGGAGAAGCATGCAGCGGCCGGCCCCTCATGGATCAGAAAAAAGCACCACTGGCTCTCGGTTGCAGAGGAACTGCACAGGATATATCGGGATCTACAATGGGAGGACCCTGCAAATGGCTGAGCAGCCCATATCTGAGCATAGCAGGGATCTTTCGCGGGAATCCGCATTCTACGCCCTTGCAATGGTCTTCAGCGGAATGGTTCAGGTGGCATTCCTGCCCTTCATCTCCCAATACCTTACGGCAGACGCCGCAGGGGAACTGGGCATACTTAGAATACTTGCGGAAGCCATTGCCGGTATTGTTGTCCTGGGGCTTCCAACAGCGCTCATAAGATCATGGCATAGAACAACGCAGCACAGAGCCGTTCTATTAAGAGCAATAACATTCCCGGTGATTCCCACGATTCTGATGGTAGGGGCAGTTCTGCTCCTGCAGGGTTTTCTGAAATCCTTCCTCAAACTGCAATATCCTGACTACCTGCTTCATGCTATTCTTCTGGGAACCGGTATTGCATACGTGCAGATAGCTCTTTCCATTCCAAGGGCCGACGGTCTTGCCGGAAGATATCTGATACTCCAGATAATTAGAGGAGTAATGGCTCTGGGGCTTCTGGCTCTTCTGCTGTATTCCGGGGCTATGGATACGATACCGACGTTCATGACCGCAAGATGGGCGCCCTCATTCCTGATAGCCTTTGCTGCGGTAGTACTGATGTGGAAGAAAACCGCGAATTCGAAAAAGCTGAAGAGCCCGGAAGGACTTACAAGGGATATCCTGGGGTTCAGCCTTCCGCTCATTCCGGCCACACTCTCCATGATAATTCTCTCTTCAGCCGATATGTTCATGCTGAGGAGTATCCTTCCCGATATGGCCCAGAGCGGATATTACGAATGGGCCAGCAGAGCCTGCCTTGTTCTAATGCCGATGATACTGGGTTTCAATATGGCCTGGAAGCGGTTCATCTTCAGGAAGAAAAGAACCGGGGGCACGCTGGCTGAACTGGGAAGAGCAGGGTTGCTTTTCATGCTGCTTGTGAACTGGGGCTCTCTGATCCTGGCTATGTCCGCTCCATGGATTGTCCCTCTCGTGGGCGGCGGGCAGTTCCTTCCGGTCGTGCGGGTCCTTCCAACCCTTGCCGGAGCGGTAGCGCTTTACGGGCTGTTCCTTATTTCCCAGACAGGGTGTCTGCTTACCGGGCAGACCAGGTACATTGCCGGAATGACCCTGTTCGGAGCAATGCTGAACGTTGGATTCAACTTCCGCCTGATACCTGTTGCAGGAGCCCTCGGTGCGGCCTTTGCCACTCTTGGGACGAACCTGTTTATGGCTCTCAGTCTTTTCTGGCTTGGAAGAAAAGTGTTTCCGATAAGTTTCTTCGTGGTTGTTCTGATGGTTTTGCCCCCGATCGCTTTCGGGCCCATGGCGAACCTGAATCCCGGCCTCAGAATGATAATCGTTCTTTCTGCAACCCTTTTAACTGTTCTGGGAATAGGTTTTCTCAGATTAATGGGTACACGGCTGGAGGGAAGTGCTTTTGATGAAGCCTGAAATATCCCTGCAGATTCCTGTTAAGGACGGCGGTGATGATTTTCGCGAATGCCTGGAGAGCCTTCGAAAACAGGACACCGGAGGAATCCCGTGGGAGCTGATAATAATCGATGATGGAAGCAGTATTCCTGTACAGGATAATTTCGACCTGAGTTTTCCAGAGAAGGTACGGGTCGAGATAATCCGCATGAAAAGCAGCGGCAACAGACCGATTGCAAGAAACGCCGGTTGGCAGGCTGCTACTGCACCTGTATCGTTCCTTTCGGATGCTGATATGAGGTTTCCTGAAGATATTCTGTTGAAACACCTGGTAAAACATCGTCAGAATTTCGGGGATGTGATAATGGGTGGCAGGATAAACAGCTGGATGAAGGATGCTTCTCCCTGGCAGCGGTGGTTCGATACAAGGGGCATGGGGGGCAGAAATGCCCGGCTATTTCCTCCGAAATACTTTGTGACAGGTAACATCAGCCTGCAGACATCGCTTCTCCGTGAAACCGGAGGTTTCGACCCGGCAATCGACCGCTACGGAGGAGAGGATACCGAATTCGGATTCAGGCTGGCCAGGAAGGGTGTTTCCCTGTATTGGGATCCCGATCTCAGGGTATACCATCTTGACACTGTGACTGTCCGCTCCCATTCAAGGAAAATGGTTGAGTACGGCGGCTCGGGATTGAAATACACTCTTGACAAAATCCCCGAAGCGGAAGGCCTCCTGGGGAGCAACTGGATCAAACCGGTATTCTCAAGGCCTGCAAATCCTGTAACGATGTTTATCAGGGTAATGGTCAAACTTGCCCTTCTTCCTTCGGTATACAAATGCGTTCTCAGGTGGATGGAGAAATTCGGGAAGCCTTCTTTTCTGTTTACTTACCTTTCAGTCGGCGGATGTCTGCTGGGATTGTCAGGCAGGAATTATGAATAGTATTGAATCCACCTTCAGCCTGCTCAGGGAGCATTTCCCCGGAGATGTTGATATCCTGCAGCTAAGAGAACTGACCACATGGCAGACTGGAGGACCGGCTGTCTGCATAACTGCAACTTCCGCAGGGATGCTTGCCGACCTGCTTGGTTTGACTGCAGGAGAAGGGATTCCCTGGTTCATTCTCGGCCTGGGGTCGAATGTACTGGCTTCTGACGGAGGCTGCAGAGAAGTAATCATCAGGCTTTCAGGGGCAATGGCCCAGACCATATGGCAACACTCCGGGAACAGTTGGGATCTCGTAATCGGCGGCGGCGTCCATCTGCCGTCACTATCTGGTGCTGCCTGCAGCAGGGGAGCTTCAGGGCTGGAATTCGCAATTGGTATTCCCGGCACAGTGGGCGGTGCTGTATTCATGAATGCCGGCGCGTACGGAAAATCAGTTGCTGATTCTCTGAAAAGTGTTTCGGTATTAGATTACGAAGGTTCAGCAAGCATTATACCAGTGGAAGAATGCTGTTTCGGATACAGATCCAGCAGATTTCAGGAAGAGAGAACGGTTATAACAGCTGCAGCGATGTCGCTTGAATCAGGTGAACCTGCTGTTCTCCGTTCAGAAGGGAAGAGAATTCTGGATCTGCGAAGAAAGAAATTTCCTCTTCAGCACCCCAACGCAGGAAGTGTATTCAGGAAACCCGCTGAAGGAATTTCCCCCGGTAAGCTTATTGAAGATGCTGGATTAAAAGGGAGATCTGTTGGTGGTGCAGAAGTTTCAAAAAAACATGCAAATTTCATTATAAATACTGGAAAAGCAACATCTGATGAAATAGCGGAACTTATTAATATTGTCCGGGAATCTGTCCTCTCGAGCAGCGGTGTGCTGCTCAAAGAGGAGATACGGTATCTTGGCCGGAGGAATTGAACCATGTCTGATACGGTACACCGCGAAGTAATCAGCCGTGAACCCGGACCTATCCTGGTAACCGGCGCAGCAGG
>CAZUYF010000162.1:0-4901 GCA_964624675.1 uncultured bacterium | reverse complement strand
CTGTCGGGGCCGAGAATCTCCAGTGAGACTTTCCAGCTTCCCGGAAGGACAACCCCATACATGAAATCCTGGGTCGGTGGGAAAAGTCCGGTCAGATCGATCATGCTGTCAGGTGCCGCAGCGAAGCCGCAGCTGCCTGGATACTCGTGCATAAATGCCCCCCTGGCATCCGGATACCTCCACAGCAGTCCGAAGGCGGTTTGTTCAGCCTCATCCCTTGAATCGGCCGGGCCGACGTAGACCATCCAGCCTTCGTAACTGCCCAGTGTGGGCCAGTCAGGTATCCAGAGAACACCGCATTCGTATCCCAGGGAATCAAGCAATTCCAACTCATGACGGGCGGTCTCCTCGTCCTCCACCACCCGGCACGAAACGACCCAGCCAGGGGCATCATCTGCAGCGTCGTCCGCTGCGAGTAAGGGTAGCACCAGCAGAAGTATCGCGAATAACCAATAGAATATTCGATATTCAGCCCTGCCGTATTTCAGTCCCGGCATAACAATCCCCTTCCTTCAATCCTGATTCGATACGTTGTAAATCCTTGGTGGAGCCTTCCATTTCGGTTCCAGAGCAGGATAACCGACACACAGAACGGCTGTAAGCCTCGTTCCCCTCGTCTTCTGCGTGTGCCATGACCCTGTGAAGGGATAGATCTTCTCAGCTACACCGTTCCAGAGTGTACCCATCCCCATCGATACTGCATGGTACATAACTGCTGTTGCTGCGATAACTCCGTCTGTGCGGCCTGTAGGATTCTTTCGCGGGACAAAGAAGAAGAGCACAACGGGAGCTCCTCTGAATATCATGTCCTCTCCCCCTTTTAATCGCGCAATATAGTCCGACATTCCGGTTATTTTTCCAATGATATGCAGAAGGCCTGTGAAAGAGAGTATTTTAAGGATCTTCTCTAGAGGCTTGAGAAGTTCTGCAACAGCATCAGTTCCTCTTATTACACGAACGGTGATATCCTGCTTATTCACACCGGTTGGGGATTGAGACACAACTGAGATTAACGTATTTATCTCTTCTTCCGATGGTACTTTATCCGAGTAATACCTTACAGTTCTTCTGGTTTCCAGTAATGATCTGAACTGTTGCGGTGTTGCTGCATTCCCGGGAAGAGGTTCCAATCCAAACGCGTTCGCAGGACAATATACTCCGCAGTGTCCGCAGCCTATACAGAGATCGCTATTGAAGTCTGGGTATTCATCGCGAATCTCTATAGCATGCGAAGGACAGACTTCCGCGCAGGTGCCGCAGCCTGCGCAATCCTCCCTTACGAATTCCTCCTCAGGGCAGAATGTCAATATTCACCTCATCAGTGATAAGACCGGGGCGGACAAGAACTACACCGGGAAACGTCCCGTATGGCTCCATCGGACCCCATGTCCCGGAGGCATCTCTGTCAACGAAAGCAGCTACAGTGTAACGCCCCGCCGGTATATCGTTGATTATGTAATCCCCCGTTTGAACCGCAGCGTAGGTTACTGCAGCATCTCCGCCTCCTCCGGTTCTGCTTATCTGAAGTGTCAGGGCTGGAGATACTGAGCCGGTTATTCTGCCGCTGATCGAACCCGGTTCATCTCCCCAGAATGGCGAAAACACCCATGTAAAAGGCATTCTGAGGGTATCACCCCAAAGTGCCGTAAGACCTGGAAGCAGTTCAAACCTGTACTGCTGTTCACCAATGAGCTGATGATCGGGATAGAACTCAAAGGACCTTCCATCGACTGCGGTCAAAGTTCCCTGAACCAGCGCGCTGTCAGCTACACTTCTGAGGCTGAATTTCGCAGCAAGTGAATCAGGATCTATCCAGTAATTAAAAGAAATCATGTATGGACCTGCGGGATCGGCATTGTCCGATCCAGGAGCAGGATAGTATGAGCGTATCCTGAGGCTGTCCGCAGGTATGGAATCGATACCGAAGAACTCAAGTGAATCCGCTGGAGATGTATTAAGCATAAGGTCTTCGACACCTGAGATATAAGCAGTGATCAGTGCATCTGGAATTTTCCAGGTATCAAGTAATACGGTATTTCCAGAGTAACCTCCCGGCAGCCAGAACCCGTTGACGGGTATATCATCTCCAAGGCTGTCTTTCAGAACCACATCTCCTCTGCTGAATGATTCGTAAGATACCTCTTCGTTGAAATGAAATTGTAAATGGTAGCTGTCGAAAACTGTTATATCGGTAAGAACAGGACCTACAGTATCTACAACGGTCAGCGTGAAATCAACTGCCATACTGTCATTTTCCATAAGTGTTACAGAGGTATCGATACCTGCTTCCTGCTGGGAGTTCCACTGGAACGACCTGTCCGGATCTTCGTAACAGAGCAGACTGTAATCCCCAGGATCAAGCCATCTAATCCGGGCTGTACCGGTTGAATCCGGGATTGTCCTCCTGACAAGAGCCGAATCTCTGTAGAGTTCCACCAGTGTAATCGCGCTGAGGCTTCCTCCCCCCTGCCTTACCATTGATATCAACAGCTGTCCCTCCGGCAGCGAATCAGCGGAACTGTAGACAAGGTCATTCGAGGTGCCCGTCTGATTGCCTCTTCTATCCCTGATCTCCTTAGGCAGGTGAATTACCAGAGGCGCCGCTTCGACCGGTGACAAAAGCTCAATCTCGATTGTAGATCCCCTTACATCAAGACTGTATTCGACTGTCGGATAAATAAATACAGCAACAGAAGCTTCATCGAGCCTTTCGCTCCATTCAACGATTATTTTTCTCAGATCCCTGTATCCGGGTCCAGGAGTCGGAAACACGGAAACGATCTCCGGAGGCGTTTCATCCTCGGGTCCTCCGCCGGGGGGAGCCATCTTCGCGCACGATATCAGAATAAGAATAAACAGCAGGAATGCACCGTATCTCACCTGAGTGCTCCGCTCCGGGATCTCTTTCTTATAGAACCGGCTTTTCTGTAGAATGTGGAAGCCTCAGTATCTCTCTTCAGTTTTTCAAGAACTATGGCAAGTTCCACAAGGTAATCCGGTTCGTCGGGTAGCATTTCAAGAGCTGATCTGAGCGCATTCTCAGCTGAAGCGGGATCTCCAAGGAGATTCTTGCACCTGCCCAGGTAGAAATATGCCGGAGCATAGTACGGGTTTGCTTCTATGACTCCCTCAAGAATCTCTACAGCTTCGTTGTAGAGACCGGTTCGAAGCTTCAGTATCCCTTTTAGAAATTCCGTATCGATCCGGCTGACACCCTTTATCTCAAGCCCCTTTTCCCACTCTCGGCCTCTGAGTTTCAGATACTTCATCAGTTCCGCAGTGTAAGACGACTGAACAACGGTGCCCGATTCAGCTTCATCCTCTGATTCCTCCTGGTCATTCTGCAGGATTATCTCCGGTTCATCCAGCTGAACATCCTCGTTCATTAGATATTCTATAACCGCAGGCGGCTCACTATCATCCTCAACAACTTTCTCCTTTTCATCCGCAAAAAGAGCCATCTGCCTTCCGGTAAGTTTCCCCTTTATAAGATGGTTGAACATATTTTTCTGAGACCCTTTGTCAGCTATCCGGACTATCGGTCGAAGCTGGAACTCGCTGACTTCGTCTGTTAACAGGAGTTTTTGCCGCATTTCCTCCGGTAATTTAAGAAGGTTGAGTATCTGAGTGATTCTGGCCCTCGAATACCCCAGAAGTTCTGAAAGCCTGCTCCTGTTTTCGCATAATCCGTTACGAAGAAGAGCATCGAACAGCAGTGCCTCCTCCGTACAGTTCCTTATTGATTCGTGAGCCAGGGATATGTGTACACTGCTTCGAACAACCATTGCTCGAAGAGTGAACAACCCCTTTGAATGAGCCTTCCAGAAACTCCTGTGATGAGCCAGCAGACTGTATCCCCTGGACTCTCTGCCGTCACCATCATCCTCATCTGACTTCTCCTCAATAAGCACCGGAGGCACATTAGGTTCCTTCTGATGGAGTTCAGGATCCCATTCATCAGGAGGATCGATAAAATCGATATCCTCTATCTTTACTTCCTCCAGAAGCATGTGCTCGAGTATCTCTCCAGATTCCCTCTTCTTCTCCATTAGAATCCCCCTTCACCTAATAGTAATTCTTCAATCAGATCCTGTTTGTCTTCGACCCAGACAATACCTTCAAAGCGCCCGAACATGTTTTTCTGCTTTCTCACAAGGTGCCATGTGCTTGCGGAAATTGCATCTATTGTGTTCTCTATAGAGGCAATAGTACCATCCAGGAAATCAAGTACTTCCCTGTATCCTATAGTCCTCCCGAGAACGCTTTCTCTTCCCCAGCCGGAGCTCACAAGAGATTTGACTTCATCTACTAATCCTTGATCTATCATATCAGCAGCCCTTGATCTTATTCTCCTTCGATGCTCTTCCCTTGGCAGAGAAATACCGACTATTCTGAACATTCTTCTTAACTTCGGATCCCCGCCCTTCCGCAGAACCGCAGGCAGTGAACCCGTCAATGCAAACAGCTCAAGCGCTCTAACCTGTCTTCTGATATCTCCTTCTCCCGTTGCGGCAGCGGTGAGAGGATCAAGCCTCTCAAGCATGCGGTACAGAACTCCGGGATTTTCCCGTTCAAGAACTCCCAGGCCTTCCCTTACTCCGCTACACTTCTGAGGCATTGGATCAAGACCTCCTGTAAGAGCAAGAAGGTAGAGGGCTGTTCCCCCGGCTATCACTGGAATCGAATCCCTGTTTCTTATTTCAGAGATCAGCCGCCGTGCTTCCCTCGCGAACATGCCAGCTGAGAAAGTTTCATCCGGGTTAATAATATCGGTAAGATGATGAATAAGGACAGACTGTTCTTCGGGTGAAGGTTTTGCTGTTCCGATATCCAGCCCCCTGTATATCTGTCTGGAATCAGCGCTTACAACCTCTATATCGTGTTTCTGTTTCAGCTTGAGA
>CAZUYF010000161.1:0-4907 GCA_964624675.1 uncultured bacterium | reverse complement strand
ATGGATGTGCAGCCCAGAAGGAATACGACGCAGAAAAGGGTGATACTCCACTCAGTCGAGCAGCTGGGGTGCCATCCGACTGCGGTTCAGATCTACACTGCTGTTCGAGAGGTGCTGCCAAGAACAAGCCTCAGTACTGTTTACAGGAACCTGGGGATACTTGTCGACCAGGGCAAGATCAAAGCTGTCAAGGGTGCTGGTTCGGAAATCCATTACGATCATAATACAGGTGAGCATAACCATATTGAATGCACTGTCTGCGGCAGGGTTTGTGATGTACACGTAAATCCCGTAAATATTGATACATTGAATCCTGAAACGGTTTTGAACTTTATTGTGCTGGAAGTACATATGAATATATTAGGAATATGTCCGGAATGTGCTGAACAACTGAAAAAGGAGAAGTTGTAATGAGTATAAAAGGAACGAGAACAGAGAAGAACATCCTCAAGGCATTCGCAGGGGAATCCCAGGCGAGGAACAGATACACCTATTTCGCATCCCAGGCGAAAAAGGATGGCTACGTTCAAATCTCGAAGATCTTCGAAGAAACCGCGAATCAGGAGAAAGAGCACGCAAAGCGTCTTTTCAAACTCCTTGAGGGCGGAGAGGTTGAGATCACGGATTCTTACCCTGCAGGAAAAGTAGGTTCAACAGAAGAGAATCTTAAGGCTGCGGCATCGGGAGAGAATCACGAACATACGGTAATGTATCCGGGGTTCGCCGAGATAGCCCGAGAAGAAGGGTTCAATGTCATCGCATGTATCTTTGAAGCCATAGCTGTTGCCGAGAAGCAGCATGAGAAAAGGTACCTCGAGCTGATGAAAAACATCAATGAAGGCAAAGTATTCGTTAAAGATGAAATCGTTATCTGGCGATGCCAGAACTGTGGATACATCCATGAAGGCAGAAAAGCACCCAACCTCTGTCCTGCCTGCGATCACCCTCAGGCACATTTTGAACTTCTTGCAGAGAATTGGTAGGTGATAAGAATGAGGGAATTCAAATCGACTGAAGAGATTCTGGATTTCGCAATAGGTGAAGAACAGTCCGCTGCCGATTTTTACACGAACCTGGCTGATCAGGTAAAGAGTCCTTCGATTCGAAAGATGTTCATGGAGTTCAGTGAAGAGGAGCTTCAGCACAAGAACAAGCTTGAGAATATAAAAATGGGCAGCCTTGAGTATCTTCCAACTGCAGCCGTTGTAGATCTGGGACTGGGAGAAATTCTGGTTGATGTCGCACCGACGGGCGGCATGGATTATCAGGATGCACTTATTCTGGCAATGAAGAAAGAAAAGGCAGCGTATCAGATGTATACCCGCCTTGCCGGAGTGGCTTCCGACCCGATTGTCAGAGATCTACTGATCGGGCTTGCTAACCAGGAAGCAAACCATAAGCTCCGCTTCGAAATAGAGTATGACGAGCACGTACTAACAGAAGATTAGATGGAGATGATGAAATGACAAACCGTATGGAAATATACAAATGCGAAATGTGCGGTAACATTGTTGAGATGACCCACGGGGGAGCAGGGGCGCTTGTCTGCTGCGGAAAACCCATGGTTAAAATGGAAGAACAGACTGCCGACATGGCAACGGAGAAGCATGTGCCTGTTATCGAGAAGATCGATGGCGGTTACAGGGTTACTGTAGGTTCAACTCTGCATCCCATGGCAGATGATCACTACATAGAATGGATCGAGCTTATCTCGGGAGACAGCATCTTCAGAAAGTACCTGAAACCCGGTATCGATCCGGTAGCTGAATTCAAGACCGGTGATCTCGGTGCAGTATCCGCAAGGGAATACTGCAGCATTCATGGTCTCTGGAAGGGATAACATGCTCAGCGAAAGAATTCAGAATGCGATCAACAGCCAGATCAACGCCGAACTTTACTCTTCATACCTGTATGTGGCGATGGCAATGTATTTTGAATCGGTTGATATGAGCGGTGCGGCGAAATGGATGAATTCGCAGGCACAGGAGGAACTGGTCCACGCAGACAAGTTTATGAAGTACGTGAATGAGAGAGGCGGCAGGGTGATACTGGATGCCATCGACAAACCTACCGCTGAATGGAAATCGGTATTGGACGCTTTCGAGGTTGCACTTGAGCATGAGAGAAAAGTCTCTGCCCTGATCAATGGTCTTGTGACGCTTGCAAGGGAAGAGAATGATCATATGACTGATAACTTCCTTCAGTGGTACGTTGCAGAGCAGGTCGAGGAGGAAGCATCAGTTGGAGAAGTCGTTAGAAAAATGAAGTTGATCGGTGATTCGGGTGGCGGTAGGTTCATGATAGACAATGAACTCGGACAGAGGGTATTCATTCCCGCTGCCAGCAGCGGAGAGTAGGAGTAGCGAAATGGGAGACCAGTTCAATGCCGAAGAAGTCCTCAAAATGGCTGAGCAGATCGAGAAAAACGGGCAGGAGTTCTACAGGAAGGCTTCAGAAGTTGTAGATGATTTTGAGGTTTCCAGGCTCCTCGCGGATCTTGCCGAATGGGAAAAGGGACATGAAGCTCTCTTTGCATCCATGAGGAATGAGCTCAGTATGGACGAAAAGAGACAGACAGCCATTGACCCCTACTGCGAAGCGGCACTGTACCTGAAAGCTATGGCCGATAATCATGTATTCAATCAGCAGACCGGTGAATCATTGTCAGAATTAGAAGAGGGCAAGAGCTCCGGACAGATCATCGATCTTGCAATCAAATTCGAGAAGGATTCTCTTCTTTTCTTCCTCGGACTTGAAAGACTGGTCTCTCCAAGGCTTGGCAAGGACAGAATCTACGATATTATTGACGAGGAAATCGGTCATATCGCATACCTCGAGAAACAGAGAACCAGGCTGAACTCCAGGTAGAAGCACGCTTTAGAAGTTCTAAAGGAGAATTGATGGATGTGTTCAAAGCTATCAGGCTGACTGAGAATGTATACTGGGTTGGAGCAATTGACTGGGCGGTACGTGATTTCCATGGATACAGCACGGGGAGAGGTACAACCTATAATGCATATCTTATTCTTTCGGAGAAGATCACACTGATCGATACGGTGAAGAAACCCTTTTTCGAAGAGATGATGATGAGGATATCTTCCATAATAGATCCTTCGGAAATAGATATAATCGTAAGCAACCATTCCGAGATGGATCATACAGGTGCTTTGCCTCAAACGATATCTGCTGTGAAGCCTGATAAAGTATACGCGTCGCCCATGGGTTCAAAAGCACTTGCCGCCCATTTTCACTGGGAAGATGATCCCATTGAAGTTGTGAAGACCGGAGACAGTATAGACCTTGGAAACATGAGAATTGAGGTCATTGAAACACGCATGCTTCACTGGCCGGACAGTATGGTATCCTATCTGCCCGAGGAGAAAGTCCTTTTCAGTCAGGATGGATTCGGGATGCATCTTGCATCAGCGGAACGTTTCGATGACGAACTCGAATTTAGCGTTCTTGAGGCGGAAGCCAGGAAGTACTACGCGAACATTCTCATGCCGTTTTCTCCCCTTGTTACTGCTCTTCTTGGTAACCTTGGAAAGATGGAGCTTGAAATAGATCTTCTATGTCCGGACCATGGCCCGGTATGGAGGAGCAACATCGACTGGATACTTGAAAGATGGGGTTCCTGGGCTGAAAAGAAACCCCGCCCGAAGGCGGTTGTGATTTACGATACCATGTGGAACAGTACCCGCAAGATGGGTGAAGCTGTTCTGGAGGGCCTTACCCTGGAGGGCGTCAGCAGCGTATTGATGCCGCTGAGGGCTTCTCACATAAGCGACATCGCTGCAGAGGTTCTCTCAGCATCCGCGCTGATAGTTGGAAGCCCGACCATCAATGGAAGGATCTTTCCCTCTGTCGCTGAATGTATGAATTACCTGGGTGGTCTGAAACCTAAGAATCTCGTTGGCGCAGCGTTCGGTTCCTACGGCTGGAGCGGAGAGGCGGTCAAGGAGTTGAACGGTCTGCTTGAAAGTATGAAAGTGGAGCTTGTTTCGGAAGGACTTCGTGCAGTTTATGTACCTGATGAGCAGGTACTTGAGGAATCGGTTAATCTTGGACGGAGTGTTGGACGAAGGATTTTGGAAATCTGTGGAGGTGTGGAATAATGGACATTACTCCTCTGTTCACAATTACCTACGGCCTGTACGTTGTAGGATCCCGTTCGGGTGATAAGCTGAACGGTCAGATCTCGAATACGGTGTTTCAGGTGACAGCCGATCCTGTTAAGGTCGCAGTCTCAATAAACAAAACTGAGTTTACGCATGAGCTGATAAGCAAGACCGGAAAGTGCTGCATCGGTGTACTCAGCGAAGAAGCGGACATGGCTTTCATAGGTAATTTCGGATTCAAGAGCGGAAGAGACGTAGATAAATTTGCGAGTATACCGTACACCCTAGCTCCCTCCGGCTGCCCGATTCCCGGAGTAAACATTCTGGCATACATCGATCTGGATATATGCAATAGTATTGATGTGGACACACACACGGTATTCATAGGAGAGGTTAAGGACTGCGGGATAACAGGTGAGGGGACCCCCATGACATATTCGTATTACAGGGAAGTCCTCTGCGGGAAAACACCCCCGACTGCTCCATCTTACAGGTCTGAATCGCATAATGATGAAAAAGAGCAGAAACGAAAGGAAGAGAGTACAATGAAAAAATATGTATGCAACATCTGCGGCTATGTTTATGACCCGGAAATAGGTGATCCTGATGGCGGCATCGAGCCCGGTACTGCTTTTGAGGATATTCCGGATGGCTGGGTATGCCCTGTCTGCGGAGTAGGCAAGGGCCAGTTCTCCGAGAAGTAAGCCATGGGGTCGGACCGATGGGGCCGGGCATAACATCTAAACATTCGTTACAGTTAAATCAGTGGAAAATGTTAAGATGTAAGGC
>CAZUYF010000160.1:0-4936 GCA_964624675.1 uncultured bacterium | reverse complement strand
CACCAGACCAGCTGGGGTGTATCCACAAGGCTGGTCGGCGCTGTTATCATGGCTCATGGTGATGAGAACGGTCTGCGCCTGCCGCCACTGCTTGCACCGGTACAGGTTGTTATCGTCCCGATAGCCAGGGATGACTCGGCAAGGGCCGAGGTAATGACAGTTGTTGAGCGCATCAGGGATGACCTGGATAAAAAAGGTGTTCGGGTTGAAGTGGATGACCGCGAAGGCATGAGCCCCGGCTTCAAGTTCAATTACTGGGAAGTACGTGGAGTTCCCCTGAGGCTTGAGATCGGACCGCGTGACCTGAAAGAGGGACATGTGATGGCCAGCCAGAGGAACAGACCGGGCAGAGACAGTAAATTCACGATTTCCCTTGATTCCCTTTTGGACAGCATTCCGGAAACTCTTACCAGAATACAGAGTGAGATGTTTGACGAAGCAACCCGAAAGCAGGATTCCAGAACCTATACTGTTGAAAATCTGGACGATTTCCGCGAAGCCATAGTCAGCAAACCTGGTTTCTACGATGTATGGTGGGATGGCAACACTGAAGATGAAGCGAGACTTCAGCAGAAAACAAAAGCAACCGTGAGGTGTATCCCCCTCGAACAGCCGGAAGGCACCGGAAAATGTTTCATGACCGGGAGAGAAGCGAAAACACGAGTTATTATCGCCAGAGCATACTGAGATTATGCAAAAATACTACCACATCTGCATTAATCATATTATAAGTGATAATAATGTTTAATTATGTAATAATGTTCAAATGCAAGATCCGATCCCTCGGAGTGATAGTCTTTCTTACAATCCTGTTTTTATTTTCCGGATGTAATGAAATCAGTCGACCCAATATTCTGCTTATAGTAATTGATACTCTGGCAGCAGATCATATGAGCTGCTACGGTTATCACAGAGACACATCACCCGTGATGGACAGCCTAGCCTTCAGTGGAAAAATATGGCTTAACATGCAGGCACAGGCTCCCTGGACCCTTCCAGCCATGGCCTCAATACTAACTGGACTTACCGTGAAGACTCATGGCTGCAGGCATATCGGTAGCATGTCCTACGGTGTCGATCCCAAGCTTCCAACTCTTGCAACAATCCTTCTTGAGGAGGGGTACAGGACAGCAGCTTTTGTTAACATCGGTTGTCTCTATGAAGATAATTACGGAATGTCCAAGGATTTTGAGCATTTATGCTTCCATGAGGAGGGCCATGGAAGAGCCAGGATAACTGTGGATTCATTGCTCACATGGTTTGATGGTGATAGTCACGAAGAACCCTTCTTCGTTTTCTTCCATCTGTTCGATCCTCATCTCCCCTACGATCCTCCGGAAGGTTTTGATACATGCTACGAACCCAGAGGGGCGTCCGGTATTACGGAATGGAGGCAGAACGCTCTTGATGAATGGTATCCCACACAAGCTGCTCATTTACTAAATCTGTACGATGGGGAAATAAAATGGACGGATTCTCAGCTTGGCAGGATGTTCGCAGGGCTAAGGGAGAGGGAATTAACCGATAATCTTATTATCATTCTGACGGCTGATCATGGGGAGGAGTTCCTTCAGCACGGCGACTGGGGCCATGGCAACAATCTTTACCAGAATGCTCTTCACGTCCCGCTGATAATAACGGGTCCGGGCATACCAGGGGGAACTTATGATTCCATTACGGTGGGGCAGATGGATATTCTTCCAACGATACTAACCTTTGCTGGTATTCCCGTACCTGAAAGAATCGAGGGATTGAACCTTTTCGGAGAGATACCTCATGATCGTCCAGTTTACTCAAGCGGTGTTTTTTCTGATAGCGCTATAGCAGCTGTAGTGTCCGAACGAGACAAGGTCATCTGGAGCCCTGTGGATGACAGTTCAGAGATGTTCGATCTGGAAAATGACCTTGCAGAGATGAATCGTCTGACTGCTGACAGTCTTCTGTTGAACAGGTTGCTGGAATACTGGGCCTGGCCGTGCCTGTGGGAACCCATAGTGAACGATATCAGCGCAATACAGCAACAAAAACTGAAAGATCTCGGTTATATCAACTGAAATGATATGCTTGTGGGGAAACCGGGGGCGTGAATGCCCCCGGCTCACTTCAACACTGATTATTTTCTACCTGACAATAGCAGTGGAGTTTGATATCTCCTCGAACATCTGGCATTCAACACCGGGCACATGGTTGTACAGGAATTCCTCAACCCTGCCCGCAAATTCGAGCCTGTTGGCTTCGATGGCAAAACCATGCCCTTCGTTATCGTAAAGCACGTAGTAGACTTCGTTACCGTTCTCTCTCAGAGCTGCAACCATCTGATCGGATTCGGCCTGTACAACCCTGGGGTCGTTCACACCCTGAACAATCAGCATTGGAACACTGATATCTTCAACGTAATTAAGCGGTGAACGTTCTTCAAGCATCAGTGAATCCTCATCCATATCACCCACTCTGATATCCATGATTGCGCCCATGGGTTTCCAGTACGGCGGAACGGTTTCTCTGAAGGTTATGAGATTGGAAGGTCCGAAGAAATCCACTCCCGCGCAATAGAGGTCAGGGGTGAACGTTACTCCGGCAAGTGTTGCGTAACCTCCATAGGATCCTCCCATTATGACAACCCTGTCAGAATCCGCGATGCCCTGGTCAATAGCCCAGTTAACAGCATCCGTAAGGTCGTCCTGCATCAGGCCTCCCCACTCCTTGTTACCCGCGTTAAGATGTTCCTTCCCGAATCCGGATGAAGCTCTGAAGTTCACCTGCAGAACGGCAAATCCACGATCGGCGAGCATCTGGGTGAACGGGTCGTAACCGTAGTAATCCCTGGCCCAGGGGCCGCCGTGCACGTATAGAACCATGGGAAGAGGTTCTTCACCTGCCTCAAGGGGCAAAGTCAGATAACTTGGCAATATGAATCCGTCTCGTGCGGGAATAAGAAGGGGTCGTATCTCAGCCAGCTGGTAATCATCAAGGGCCGGGATAGCGTTGAACAGGTAACCCATAGAACGGGATGTGCGATCGTACAGGTAGTATATCGCAGGGCTCTGCGGAGTGAAATATACTACGATCCAGGTACTGTCCGCGTTGTCCATGGAGGTAATCCCGAAATCTCCATCGTTGAATTCACCAAGAAAATCGTAATCCTCCTGGATGGAAGTATCAAGAACCTCTACGTTTCTCCGTAGATAATGGAAACTGACAGATCTGGGTTCACCTGTGAAAGGATCAAAGGAAACACCGCCTATATCGGCAAGTGAGTCGTAGGCTATCTCCGTCACCTCTCCGGTATCCAGGTCCTGATAGAAAAGCGCGGTTGTGTTGGATTCAAGGTTGGACTGGTAGTAGATACCCCTGCCATCCTCACTGAAGCGCTGAGGACTTACCGTATCAAGGGCGGAAAAGCTGACGAACTCTTCCCATTCCGCTTCATCGACATCCTTGAGGTAGAAGACAATCGTTCCAACCTCGGGATCTATAGTAGCCATTCCCCGAATATTCATATCTTCGTCGGTCATATACCCCAGAACCATGCATCCGTCTTCGGTCATTCCCGGATTCTCCTGGAGCAGAGTGAGTTCACCCGTCTCGAGGTCACAGGAATAGACATCGAAGAACATAGGATTATTCCGGTTCATTTCGATGAGGATTATGTTCGGCTGATCACGGTCAGTAGCGCTTACGTATGCCTTGACCTCTTCAAAAGGAGTTAGGTCTGTCACTACTTCAGTTTCAACATTCAGCCTGTATACATGTGTATTTTCTTCGCCTGCCAGATCCTGCATGTAGAGAATGTCTTTACCGTTCTCAGCCCAGAAATAATTTGTTACGCCACGGTTGGTATCGTATGTGAGCTGCCTGGCTTCGGACCCATCAGCATTCATAACCCAGAGATTGAGAACGCTGTCAACCGGGGCAATGTAAGCTATCAGGGAGCCATCTGGAGACAATTGCGGACCCATTCTCTCAGGGTTGCCAAACAGAATGGTACGCGGAATAAGCTCGTCCGCCCCTTCGGATTCAACATGCTCGATCACTACATCGGAATCCGTTGAATCTTCCGGTACCGCCGGGGATCCTTCCTCCCCGCACGCAATCATCAGAAGCAGGCCCATAAGAAGCACTATCAAACTGAACTTTGATCCGCCATTCATCACATACATCCTTCCCAAAACAATAGTTTGAACTAACCCGAACTTATAATCCGGTAATACTGGGTACTTTTCTCGTCGCTACTTTATACCTATCATATGTAAAGTATTGTCAAATCCATAATTCTCACAATAATATAGGAGTATGTATATGCCAGGCAACATGTTCGATGATAAGGGCAGATTGAATATCCCGGAAGTAAAACACGATCAGAAGAAGACAATCAAAGCAGAAGTTGTTATCAATGCAGTCTATTGCCCACAGGGACACAATCTGATCTCAGTTGATCATAAAGTATCAGGTTTCCCGGGAATCACAGTAAAATTCAATGGTAGAAAGAGCGGAAGCGGACTTTTATCTCTTTCAGCGGTATTCGGAGACACCTCATACAAAGTCATTGAAGGAGATCCGGATCCCTATGAACCTCTTGATTTTTCATGCCCGCACTGCGGAACGGCGCTGGACGTTCTGGCAAGCTGTCCCTGTGATCCCGATGCGGTGACTGTAATGTGCTACTTATACCCTCAACCGGACCCGCATCAGGCTATTGCCTTCTGCAACCTTCTATCCTGTCCGAACTCGGCGGTAATCAGGTCCGGTGAGGCGTTGCGATTGCTTTCAGAATCACGTTAACAGCTGTATCCGATGAAGACTCACCTGCTGAGGGCCATCGCAATCCTGGAGGAAAAACGGGCTGAACTCGGAAACGAAATAGTTGATATTGCTCAGGCTCCACTCCGTGAAAAGCTTGAAAAACTGGAGAATGGCAGAAGCGGCAGCAAAAAAA
>CAZUYF010000159.1:0-4956 GCA_964624675.1 uncultured bacterium | reverse complement strand
CCAGCCGGTTTCCATGAATGACATTGTCCAGGGGGATGTATCCGATTCAACATCATATACCAAGCCAACTCCAAGAGGAAGCTCAAAGTTGAGCACTTCTATGCCAAGCTCAATTTCCTCTGTTACCTCGAACGCCCAGTTGCCATTACCGCTTGATCCGCCCGGCCCCGTATAAGTTTGATTATCGTTGAGGGGGATGATGGGGGGAGATCTCCGGCATTCAGCACTATGTCTGCGGCTGCAATTATGCTGTCCGGAATGGCTGACAGATTCAGTGGAGTTTCACCGCCAGCACGATTGGCGCTGGTGGAGACAAGCGGGACACCGCAGTGCCTCAGAAGCTGTCCGCTCAGGGGATCGGCGGGATGTCGGAGCGCAACGGTATCATCCTCTCCCCTGACCCATTTCGGGCATCCATCTCCTGATGGAAGCACAACGGTGAGTTTCCCCGGCCACCGAAGCTTCAGTATCTCCAAAACCTCCTGATCTATGCCGGAAGTAAGGCTTCCTGCCATCTCGAGCCCGCTCACGATGAGAATGAACGATCGAGGCTTATCGTAACCCTTGATCTTCGCAAGCCTCTCCACCGAAACCCTCTTGTCGGCACGGCACAGCAAACCATAGACGGTATCGGACGGGTACATGACAACACCACCGGTTAGAAGAAGTGAAGCTGTTTTCTCAACGATTTCTTCTTCAGGGTTGCTGATATCTACTGAAAATTCCGGTGTTCTCACCAGCCGCGGAGCTCTTTCAGCCGGGCCGCTAGTTCAGGATTATTGAGGGCTATAATCTGCGCGGCGAGGTACGCTGCGTTCCTGGCGCCATGCGAACCGATGGCAACCGTTGCAACCGGGATACCCTTGGGCATCTGGACGGTTGAAAGAAGGGAATCCATTCCATTCAAAGGACCAGCTGCCAGGGGAACCCCTATCACCGGAAGAATGGTGTATGCCGCTACAGCCCCTGCAAGGTGGGCAGCAAGCCCCGCACCGGCGATCAGAACTTTCAGTCCCCGCTCCGATGCGCTCGATGCGTATTCTTTTACCTTATCCGGAGTCCTGTGGGCGGACATTATATTCACCTCAAAAGGGATCTCAAGATCTTTGAGAATTTCGGATGTCAGCTTCATTACATCTTTATCACTTTCACTTCCCATAAGAATTCCAACAAGCATCAGACTGTCCTCCCGATATCTTTTCTGTAATACTTTCCTTTGAAATCGATCTTCTCAAGTTCTCTGTAAGTTCTGTTCAGTGAATCCTCCATGGTATCTCCAATGGATACGACGCTGAGCACTCGACCGCCTCCGGTAACAAGCCTTCCATTTTCAATTGCTGTACCGGCATGAAAAACAACGGCATCTTCGATTTCATCCAGACCTGTAATCGGGAATCCCTTCTCATAGGTCGCTGGATATCCTCCCGATGCCATTACAACACAGCTGCAGAATCCGTCTTCAACTGTAAGATGCTCCGGCAGCGCACCTCCAGTGGCTGCGGACATGAAAATCTCACCCAGATCATCATGGAGAAGCGGCAGCACCGCCTGGGTCTCAGGATCACCGAAACGCACATTGAACTCCAGTACTTTCGGACCATCGTCGGTTATCATCAATCCTGCGTACATAACCCCCCTGTAGTCGATTCCCCTGGATGCAAGTTCGGAAAGAACAGGCAATACTATCGCGGTCCGGACATGCTCTCCTGTACAACCACCTGTTCCCGGTGGAGGACAGACAGCTCCCATTCCCCCCGTATTAGGTCCCGTATCATCATCTCCAAGCCTCTTATGATCACGGCTTGGGGGAAGAATCACACATTCCTCTCCGCTGCAGATTGCGAGTATGCTTACCTCCCTGCCTTCAAGCCTTTCCTCAATTACAACCTGAACTCCAGATTCCCCGAATTTTCCCGCAAAGAGTTCTTCAAGGATACCGACTGCCTCAATAGAATTATCCGGGAGGAATACGCCCTTGCCAGCTGCAAGACCATCTGCTTTAATAACATACTTGCATGCATCCTCTCCAATATACTCCCTGGCAGAAACCAGATCGGAGAAAATCTTTCCTCTGGCGGTAGGCACTCCGGCCGATTCCATTATCTCCTTTGCGAACCATTTACTGCCTTCAAGCTGTGCGCCATCCGCTCCGGGACCGAAACAGGGAATGCCTGCCTTTCTCAGTTCATCAGCAAGTCCAGCTACGAGAGGTACTTCAGGTCCAACAACTACAAGATCAACCTTTTCTTCTATCGAAAGATTCACAATGCCATCAGTATCGGAAACCTTCACCGGGAACAGCTTTGCGATCTCCCCAATCCCGGGGTTACCCGGAGCACATATCAGAGAATGATCACCTGACCTGGATAATGCCCATACAAGTGCGTGCTCTCGGCCTCCGCCGCCGACGACCAGAATTATCACTTTTCCTCCCTTGCATGGTATACGTTACTATCGGCCGGGAATTTTCCGTCCCTCACTTCGCTCGAATATTCTTTGATAGCTTCAATGATCATTGCATCAAGCTGAACGTATTTCTTGACAAATCTGGGTTCGAAATCTCCCGACAGGCCAAGCATATCGTTTACTACAAGTATCTGTCCGTCGGTGTACCTGCCTGCACCGATACCTATGGTGGGCACCTCGAGTTTCCCGGTAAGCTCAGCAGCAAGTTCCTCTTCAATACACTCAAATACGATTGAGAATACACCGGCCTGCTGAAGTGCAAAGGCCTCCTCGAACAGCTCATTACGTTTGTTGCTGTAAACAACCTTGTAACCTCCCGCCTGCTTGATCGACTGAGGAAGCAGCCCTACATGTCCCATAACAGGTATTCCAGAATCGATGATAGCCCTCACTCGCGAAAGGGAGCGATGGTTACCCCCCTCGAGCTTCACAGCGTCCGCCCCGCCTTCCGAGAGAAATCGAACAGCGTTCTTCACAGCCAGTGAATCGGAGCGTTCGTAGGATCCAAAAGGCATGTCACCCACAACGAGAGTATTGACAGCTCCCCTGGAAACGGCTTTTGTATGAGCAATCATGACATCAAGATCTGCACCAAGCGTAGTCTTCTCACCAAATACTGCCATTGCAATGGAATCACCCACAAGAATGAAGTCTACTCCGGCTTCCTCCTGCAACCTGGCAGTCTTGTAGTCGTATGCGGTTAGAGATACTATCTTTTCCCCCCTGTTTTTCTTCAACAGCAGGGAATGTATATCCTTTTTCATTTTGATGGCTCCTCAACTTCAGCTGGACGGCTTGCCGCAAGGCGGTGATCCGGAATCAGCCATTTATAAACAATCATATAAGCTGCTACTGCATAAGCCAGACCCGCGATGATATCAACAATATAATGCTCCGCGCCGTAAGCGATCTCAAAACATATCCCGGCCACTATAATTGTGAACCACCAGGCTTTGTATCGAAACTCCCGGAAGGCTATCATCAGTACCAGTATTGGTACCCCGGCATGAAGCGAGGGCATCGCTCCTCTCGGACTGGGGCTGAATGAAGAGATAATTCCTCCGGGTGCAAGTTCCCCGAGTGCTCTCAGGGTAATCCTTTCAACATGGGGAATCATATTCTCAAGAGAAGCCATCCAGGGGGGTGTAAGGGGAAACAGAACATAGGTTGCATATCCGGCGAGTGTGATCAGGGCTATTGCCACGGTTGCCCTCTTCATTCTTTCCACTCCTCTTCTGAAAAGAAGAAGCAGTGGAAATGCTATCGGAATGAAAAACAGCGATGAATGAAAAATGGCGAAAATATAATCGTACCATGCTATTGCACCCCGATACAGATGTTCCTGAAGCCATACTACAGGTAATTGTCCGAACAGGCTTCTTTCCAGGGCAATAATTCCAGTGCCGTGGAATGCCTGAAAATGGGAGGAAACAACGAACTGCAGCTGCCAGTACGAAATCACGAGCAGAGGGTAGAACAACCAGGGCCTCAGGATACTAGGAAGGCCCTTCCATCTGTACAGTAAGTAACACAGCAGGAAAGACATGAGAGGAACAGGAATCCTGGGTACAAGCCTTGAAAGGGGAACGATCAGCATGATCGCAGTGTATACTGAGAAAAAGAGAAGTATTAAGCGGTAATTTCTGTCTTTCACAGAAGAGTATATCGTCCTGAACGAAAACAATTTAATACCTTCCGTACTATGCAGATTCATTTGATAAGAATGTGGGGACCATATCCCTGAAGAATGTCTCTTAAACAGGGCTAAAGGTCTTACTACGGCCTGTTGCAGCTTCAGTCTACCTGGTTTAACAGATCACGCATCAGCAGGACATCAGGGCGTTGCCTTCATTGCTTGTCTTTGGCACTCTCAGCAAATGGCCCCCTACACCAAAAAGTTAATACTCTAAGCTTCGAGTGTCAATTATGCCCTTGGAGTATATATGAATCTCAATTAGTTTTCGCCATGGGAAATCTAAATAAACACACTGACAGGAAGCGCTGATAAATGGCAAAGAACATTACAAATCCTGAAAAGGATTACGCAAGATGGTACCAGGATGTCATCCGTGAAGCTGAGCTCGCTGATTCCGCTCCAGTTCGAGGGTGTATGGTAATCCGTCCATACGGATACTCGATCTGGGAGAATATACAGGCTAACCTTGATGCAAGCTTCAAGAAAACCGGACATAAGAATGCTTACTTCCCTCTGTTCATACCTGAGAGCTTCATTAAAAAGGAAGCTCAGCATGTTGAAGGTTTTGCTCCTGAACTGGCCGTTGTCACTGAGGCGGGAGGCAAAAAGCTTGAAGAACCCCTGGTAATAAGGCCTACTTCAGAAACAATTATTAACCATATGTTCTCAAAATGGATTAACAGTTACAGAGATCTGCCCATGCTGCTTAATCAGTGGGCGAACGTAGTCCGATGGGAAATGCGTCCCAGAGCGTTCCTCAGAACCACTGAATTCCTGTGGCAGGAGGGGCACAC
>CAZUYF010000158.1:0-4976 GCA_964624675.1 uncultured bacterium | reverse complement strand
TGAGCATTGAAGAAGGATACGATATAGTATTGGACACATCGGGGGGACTGGTTGTATATGTATCTAATTCTCTGGATATAACAGACATGGTTCTGGAGAAACTATCTACCGGAGGCAGTGACTGATATGAAGTTATCCATCCTGGCCGGAAAGTTGAATGGAGAACTTATTGGACCGGATGGAGATACTGAAGTAACTGGTGTATCTACACTTCAGAATGCGCAAACTGACCAGATCTGCTATTTTGGAAACAGACTTTACAAGAAATACCTGAAATCCACAAACGCCCTTGCTGTAATAACGAGGGAAAGGCTTGAATCCTCAGCCGCAAACCTGATTCTGGTGAAGGATCCTTATCGAGCTTTCAGAGAAACACTGATTATATTCAGACACGAAACACAGTCAGGCTTCACAGGAATCCATCCGACTTCAGTGATTCATCCCGATGCAGTATTGAGCGCCGATGTGAAGATAGGTCCGAATGCTGTTGTGGATTCATGTGCAAGGATAGGCTCCGGTACAGCAATAGGTGCGGGTTCGGTCATCGGACCGGGAGTTACTATCGGATGCGAGTGTATTATTAATCCCGTCGTCTCAATTTATCATGATTGTGTCATCGGCAACAGAGTGATAATTCATTCGGGCGCAGTGATCGGATCAGACGGTTTCGGCTTCATACCCGACCCTGAAGGTCATCTTAAGATACCCCAGAACGGGAATGTGGTTATAGAGGACGATGTTGAAATAGGTGCTGGATGCGCGATAGACAGGGCCGTAGTTGGCAGTACATTAATAGGCAGGTTCTCCAAGCTAGACAATCTTATTCAAATCGCTCATAATGTAACGGTTGGTCAGGGATGCTTAATCGCGGCTCAAACTGGAGTATCAGGGAGTACTGCGATCGGATCGGGGGTTATTTTCGGCGGTCAGGTTGGTACAGCCGGGCATATCACTATTGGAGAAAATGCTGTTATTGCTGCTCAGTCCGGAGTAACGAAAGATGTAGCTGCCGGAAAAACTGTATCCGGTTATCCGGCTCGTTCTCATGAACGGGCTCTACGGCTGAACGCTGCCGTCTCTGATCTGCCGGAATTCAGAAAAAAAGTTCTTGAATACATGAGGGAATCAAGTAGTAAAGAAGAGGAATAATACATATGAACCATTACCAGACTACGCTTCAACAATCGGTTGTATACAGTGGAGTAGGTCTTCATCTCGGCAAGGAAACTTCCATTCATTTCCTGCCTGCTCCCGCGAATACGGGAATTGTATTCGTTAGAACGGATGTAAAAAGCAAACCCAGGATAGAAGCATGCCTTGCGAATGTCAGGCAGGTTGAGGAGCAGTCAAGAAGAACGACTCTCGGATATGACTACTACGAAGTTCATACTGTCGAGCACGTTCTTTCCGCACTCTACGGCCTGGGGATTGATAATTGTATCATTGAGCTTGATTCAGACGAACCCCCCGAACCGGAAGACGGTTCCATCAGAAGCTATATAGAAGTGCTTGAGAAAGGTGGAATCAAGAAAATCGAAGGCGAATTAGTCAAGATAATCAAGATTGACAAGCCTGTAAGCATTGAAGTATTTGGAGCCAGTCTTACAGTTGTACCATACGATGGTCTGAAAATAAGCTTTACGATCAATTACGATAACCCTGTTCTCGGAACCCAGTATCTTTCCCTTGAACTAACACCTGAGCTATTCAAAAATGAAATAGCTCCAGCGAGAACATTCTGTCTTTACAAAGATGTCAAGCACCTTCAGGAGAAGAACCTGATAAAGGGAGGTACACTTAAGAATGCGGTCGTGGTTGGTGATGATGGAATCCTGAACGATGAACCGCTACGATTCCCGGACGAATTTGTTCGTCACAAGATTCTTGACCTTATCGGAGATCTTTCACTGCTGGGGGCAAGGCTTAAAGGACACATCATATCAGCAAAATCCGGTCATGCATCCAATGTTAAATTTGTTCAGAAGATCGCTGATGTGTATAGAATTAAAAAAGATACAATCCCTCTTACGGACAAGAATTGGGATATTAACGATATCATGGACCTGCTTCCTCACAGGTATCCTTTTCTTCTTGTGGACAGGATGCTGGAAGTTGAACCGGATGTAAGAGTAGTCGGATTGAAGAATGTTACCATCAATGAACCGTATTTTCAGGGTCATTTTCCTGGAAGCCCCATCATGCCCGGAGTTCTTATAGTAGAGGCAATGGGTCAGGTCGGTGGACTGATGCTGTTCAATTCGCTTGAAAAACCCTCAAACTGGATTGTGATGTTCACCGGTCTGGACAAGGTCAGATTCAGAACTCCTGTCAGGCCCGGCGATCAGCTTATTTTTGAACTTGAGATGATACATAAAAGAGGCCCTATGTGCAGGATGAAAGGTGTTGCTAAAGTCGACGGAAAGATAGCTGTCGAAGCAATAATAATGGCTATGCTGGTAGAGAAAGAATGATTCACCCGACTGCTGTCGTGGACTCGGTTCTGCCCGATGACGTGCAAATCGGAGCGTACGCTGTTATCGGTCCGGATGTTCAAGCCGGCACCGGTGTACGAATCGGTCCGCATGCCTACGTAACGGGACCTGTATTTATAGGTGATTCCGTCTCCATTGGACCATCAGCAGTCATCGGTACCGATCCCCAGGACCTGAAATACGACGGTGAACGGACGGAGTTGTACATAGGTTCAGGCACCGTCATTCGCGAATTCGCCAATATAAACAGAGGAACGGTCGAATCAGGCAGAACAGTGATAGGTTCAGACTGTCTTATCATGGCTTACGTACACATTGCACATGACTGTATCATAGGTGACAGAGTCATCCTTGCGAATGCTGTAAACATGGCCGGGCATGTGGAGATAGGCAGTGATGTAACCATTGGAGGTGTTGTCCCGATCCACCAGTTTGTCCGAATTGGTGCTCATGCAATGATCGGTGGAGGGTACAGGGTCAGCAAGGATGTTCCTCCTTTTATCCTCGCTGGAGGAGCCCCTCTGGGAGCCCGTGCATTGAACCGTATAGGACTTCGAAGGAAAGGTTTTTCGCAGGAAAGACTGGACAACCTTGACCGGGCTTTCAGATATCTTTTCAGGGATGATGGTACACTCACTTCAAAAGCACTCGGTCTGATTGAGGACAGGAATACTTCCGATGACGTTAAACAGCTGGCCAACTTCATAATTTCAAGTTCAAGAGGAGTTATCATCTGACGATGCGATGTGTTCTGCTGTTATCGATCCTGTTTATCTTCACTGCGGACGCTTTCAACGGTACGGATTACGCATTTCAAGATACCCTGGATAATGACAGTTCAGAAGTAATTACTTTTAAAGAAGTACCCGTTATTATCAGGAGAAATCCTGGGACCGCCCTGCTGCGTTCCGCAGTACTTCCCGGGTGGGGTCAATTCTACAACGATGAACCCCTGAAGGGGATTGTTTTCGGTACACTTGAGCTTGGATTGCTTTCATGGCTGATAACTGAACATTTCGCCGCTGAGGAAGCCAGGATCAATAACGATGATCCGGCCTACCAGATACACAGACAGCGAAGGCTTGATCTTATCTGGTATACTTCCGCAGCCTGGCTCTTCGGTATGCTTGATGCATACGTTGATGCATACCTCTTTTCTTTCAGTACCGAAAATGAGGTATTCGAGAGGGAAACAGGTATAGCCGCCGCTGTCTTCATTAATTTCTGAAAGGGAATAAGAGATGCTTCTGGGTGTATTACTTTCGATGGCAGGAGAAGAGGAAAATCCTGACATCCAACTGCTCAGAAAAGCTAAGAACGGAGACAGGGATGCTTTTGGGGAATTATTCAGGAAATACGAGAAACGTGTATTCAGAGTGGCAAGGCGGATGTGCGGAAGCGATGATGAAGCCTGGGATATCACTCAGGACGCATTTATCAGAGCCATGCAGGCCATGGATAGATACGACACACAGTACCGCTTCTTTACCTGGATATACAGGATTACAACAAATCTCGCTATTAACTATGCAAAGAAGAAGATGAGAAGGCACGAAGTGCATTTTGAAGAAGCTTACAGCGCGGAGGGACAGCAGGTGATCGAAGATAACGTGGCTGATAGAGCTGCAGGTGAACAGCTGCTTGGTGCAGTAAGTAAAGCTGTCGATAAGCTTACTCCCGCGTTGAAAGCTGTTTTTGTGCTGAGGATCGATCAGCAGCTCAGTTACTCTGAAATCGCAGCGAGCCTTGATATTGCGCTGGGAACCGTGATGTCCCGACTCAACCGCGCAAGGACTAAAATAAGGGAAGAACTTGGATCTATGCTTGGAGAATGGGAATGAACTGCCCTGATTTTGATACTCTGATGATGTTCCTCGACGATGAGCTGGGGGAAGAGAGGATGAAGGAGGTCTCCCATCATGTGGAATCCTGCAGAAGGTGCAGAAACCTCATAGATTCCCAGAGAAATCTGGAAACATCATGGAGAGATAGTTTTGTTACTCCAGAAGACAACAAATTCCGCAGTATGGAGTGGATTATTTATAGAAGAATAAACCGTCGTGCGCGATGGAAATTCTTCGTTCCCGCTGCTGCCGGGATCATCGCTGTACTTCTTGGCGTTAAACTTATAATTGATAATCAGCCATTCAAGGGCAGAGTCACCGAGCTTTCGAGAGACCGCCAGACTGAATATGTGTCTTATACCCTGCAATTCGTAGAAGAACGTGACGAATTACCCGCTTCGGGTATTGACGGATTTGATTCTGAGGAAACTACTATAGATGCATCTGTTATCGTGCCCACTGAGGAATCAGTCCAGGCGGAAGATGTCTCAGCTGAAACCACCAGTGAAGCGGTCGGCTATGGTACTGCTAACGCGGAACCTGTAGACCGGCAGTTCGCTGTACTGGCAGATACTGTGGAGGAATATCTCAGAGGTTCAAGCAGCACTGCCCAGGAAACTGATCTTCATACTGTTGCAGG
>CAZUYF010000157.1:0-5018 GCA_964624675.1 uncultured bacterium | reverse complement strand
GCGAAAGATCCCGTTGCCAGGAAAAAGGAACTGGTAGACCAGTACCGGGATAAATTCGCAAACCCTTACGACGCAGCTTCAAGAGGTTATCTTGATGATGTGATAATAGCGTCAAATACGAGGTTCCGTATTATCAAGGCGCTTGAAATGCTTGCAGGGAAAAGGCAGACGATGCCTCCCAAAAAGCATGGGAATATCCCTTTATGATTTCGGCCGGAGCGGTGATCCTCTCGATAATTCAATTCAATACCGCCGATATTGAAGGGGGTTTTGGAATAGCCCTTGTAGGAATGACAACCGTATTCACAGGGCTTGTAGTACTTGCCTTTATGCTACCCGCCCTTGAGAGGTGGATTAAAGACAGATTTGGCCTGAACCGAAGAAAATTAGACAAATCATCTCTTTCACAGCAGGATACTGAAACCATGACCCCGGAGGAAGTAGCTGCGGTATCTGCGGCGATACATGCTCACTTCTGCCTTCTTGACCAGGTGGAGCATATGAAACTGACCTGGGAAGCTCATGAGAAACCCTATACTCCATGGAAGCTTGCTGGAAGAGCTGAACACATTCAGGAGACAGGATCACTGCAGAACAGAGTCAGGAGTCGCCCAAATGCCTGAGTACAAAATAACGATCAACGACAGAACTTACACTGTTGATTTAGGAAGAATACTGGATGACACGGTGGATGTGACTCTCGACGGTAAAACCTACCGGATCAAGGTTGAAGCCCCGATGAAAAAGTCATCGAAAACCCCTGTTATAAACAGGCATCGACAGGTTCTTAACCCAGCTGAGGTGCCCGATCGAACATCCGCTCCGGGCACTGCAACCGGACCCGGAGACGTAATAGCACCTCTACCCGGACTTATCCTGAAAATTCTGGTAAAAGAGGGTGACGATGTTACTAAGGGACAGCCTGTTGCGATAATGGAAGCGATGAAGATGGAAAACGAGATAGAGTCCCCTGTTTCAGGGAAGGTGGGCGAAATTCTCGCATCCGAAGGTGAGAGCATCCTTGAAAATGCGGTCATCATGAAAGTCGGAGGCTGATAAATGTCCATTTCCTCTAAACTCATCATGTGGATCACCGGAAGCCTCCAGGGTCACAGCCAGCAGCTGGACCTGCTTTCGTACCTGGATGATACCGGATTCGGCCAGGTGGAGATAGGGAACATCGTAATGATTATTCTCGGCCTTGTAATGATATACCTGGCCATCAAAAAGGATTACGAGCCTCTTCTCCTCGTACCGATCGGATTCGGTATAATCGCCGGCAATATTCCCTACAATCCCGAGCTCATGCCGATCGGTTATCAGGATGTTCTAGGCGGGCAGCAGTCCATCTTCGGTCTGTTCTATTTCGGTGTGAAGAGCGGTCTTTTCCCTCCCCTGATCTTTCTTGGTATTGGTGCCATGACCGATTTCAGCGCCCTGCTCTCCAATCCCAAACTGCTGCTTCTGGGGGCAGCAGCCCAGATAGGCATATTCATCACACTGCTTGGATCGCTGCTCCTCGGGTTCAGTCTTCAGGAGGCTGCTTCCATCGGAATCATCGGAGGTGCCGACGGGCCAACCGCGATATTCGTCGCCAGCCAGATGTCCCCGACCCTTCTCGGGGCAATAGCGATCGCGGCCTATTCCTATATGGGCCTTGTGCCTGTTATACAGCCTCCGATCATGAGGCTATTAACAACAAAGGAAGAGCGTCTGCGCAGGATGAAACCTGTCCGCCAGGTTTCACAGACCGAGAAAATATTGTTTCCCATAATCGCCTTCCTTATAACGGCGTTCATCGCCCCGGGAGCCATCACTCTTCTGGGGATGCTGTTTTTCGGAAATCTCCTGAAGGAAAGCGGTGTAACAGACAGGCTGGCCAAAAGCGCGCAGGGAAGCCTGAATAACATTGTAGTCATACTTCTTGGCTTCGCTGTGGGAACCAGTACCCAGGCAACCTATTTCCTTACTCTGGATTCTCTGAAGATCTTCGTATTGGGAGCGGTCAGCTTTGCGATTGCTACAGCCGGAGGAGTTCTCTTCGCGAAGTTCATGAACCTTTTTCTCAAGGGAGATAACAAGATTAATCCTCTTATAGGGGCGGCAGGAGTATCAGCAGTTCCCGATTCCGCCAGGGTTGTGGAGATCGAGGGAAGGAAGTATGACAGGAACAACCACCTTCTCATGCATGCAATGGCACCTAATGTCGCCGGAGTTATCGGAAGTGCTATCGCTGCCGGAGTTCTTCTCAGCATTGTACCACACTAGGAAAGGAAATTAGATGTCCGGACCCAGAGAATACGATTACCTTGTAACAGGTGGAGCTGGATTCATAGGCTCGCACCTCTGTGAACTGCTTATTTCAAGAGGAAAAAGTGTTCTTGTTCTTGATGATCTCTCAACGGGAAGCCTTTCCAATCTGGATGGATGTTCCGGCAATCCCCAGTTCAGGCTGGTAATTGGTTCCGTTCTTGACGAATCTCTGACAAAGGGTCTGGCGCATCAATGCGAAACCATTATCCACCTGGCAGCCGCAGTTGGAGTGGAGAACATCATCAGACAGCCTGTGGAAACCATCGAAACAAATGTAAAGGGAACCGAAAACGTTCTGCTGGCTGCTGAATCCTGCGGTACACTTGTTTTCATCGCGTCAACTTCCGAAATTTACGGAAAAAGCGAAAACATTCCTTTCCGCGAGGATGGGGACATCGTTCTTGGAGCTACGTGCCGAAGCAGATGGAGTTACGCCTGCTCCAAAGCGATTGATGAGTTTCTTGCTCTGGCGTACTGGAAAGCCAAAGGGCTGCCTGTTGTGATCGGAAGGCTTTTCAATACCGTAGGTCCCCGTCAGTCGGGAAGGTATGGGATGGTCCTTCCAAGGTTTATTGAACAGGCGGTAAGTGGTAAACCAATAACTGTGTTCGGTGATGGTAAACAGACCAGGTGCTTCAGCCTGGTCAACGAGATAGTTGAGGCTATAGTTTCTCTGATTGAGAACCCTGATGCCGTGGGCAAAGTTATCAATATCGGATCAACCGGGGAAATATCAATTAGAGAACTTGCTGAGAAGGTCAGGATAATTTCAGGCTCCAGTTCAGAGATAATTCTGATTCCATACGAAGAAGCATATCCAGATGACTTCGAGGATATGCGCAGAAGAGCGCCCGATGTGTCTCTTCTTCAAACCCTGACCGGGAAATCACCTGAAGCCGATATCGACACGATAATCCGGAATATCCTCAGTAAGTGAAACATGAGGGGTAAGATCATCAGCCCTTCGAATACCAGGCTGAAAATCGCGAGGAGCCTTCATTCAAGATCCGGTATTCTGAAAAACGGACTGTTCATTATGGAGGGTCCAAGGTTCATATCCGATTACCTTTCGAGGGAAACTCCCCGGTGGATACTGATATCCGATAGTGCCGGGGGACTGTCCGAGACCGTGGCAACGGAGGCTGCCGAAATGAATGTCCCCGTGATGGAGATACCGGAAAAGCTTTTCAGCGATATTTCGGATACGAAGACCTCACAGGGAATTGCGGCCGTCTGCCCTCTTCCATCGGTTAATATCGAAGGGATACCGAGAGAGGGAGTTTTCCTTCTGCTGGACGGAGTATCGGACCCCGGCAACATGGGAACCATAATAAGATCCGCAGCCGCCTTCGGATGCAAAGCGATTATCGCCGGACGGGGCAGCTGCTGCCCGTTTGCTCCCAGGGTTACACGGGCTGCAGCCGGCTTGAACTCAACTGTACCGATAGTATTCGATACGGATCTTGCCGCTTTCATGCAGAGTAATTCAAACGCAATTGAATTTATCGGAGCCGACCCCTCGGGTGAAGACATTGACAGGCTTCGAGGGACGGAAGGATGCCTTGGTCTGGTAATAGGTTCGGAAGCGCATGGGATTTCTGTAGAGACCGCGAAGCATTGCAGCGGAACGGTGGCATTGCCAATGACCGGAGGAGTGGAATCCCTCAACGCCGCCGTCAGCGCGTCAATACTTCTCTACGATATATATAAACATTTGGGGTCAGGCCTCGATTATTAACATTCTAAGAACAAGGGATCAGGATGAATAAACTACTGGCAGTCCTAACTATTCTGGTTGCTTCACCGGTGATGTCCTCCGGGGAGACACCCATCGTTACAATAGAGGTATTTCACAAGAACATGCCTCCGTCGATCGAGACACTGGAGGAGACGAACGCTGTACTGGCGCACTTTGCAGATGAGTATGAGATCACATACCATCTCATTACGGATTCAGCCACAGTGGAGCTGATTCAGAAGTACAATCTTCCGGATACCCACTTCCCCTTTGCTGTTGTGATTGACGGAAGCTTTTCCGCACTGATAGGTGATGAAAAGATTGACTTTGTCCATTTTCCTCTTTTCATGCACGGTATCGGAAGACACGAAGGAAACTGGTCAATGGAATCCCTTGAGCTTGTACTCAACGACAATACGCTGCTGCTGGACGAAAACATTCTGCCTGTTCTTGATGAAGAGGCAGACAATCAGTGCCCGGACGATAGTTTATCTGCGATAGTCGAGAATATTCTTAGAGATGCTGTTTCCTTTCTTGGAGTACCCTACGTATACGGCGGCACTGACAGTAGCGGCTTCGACTGCAGCGGCCTGGCGTGGAGGGTATTCAACGACAATGGTATTCCGCTGCCTCGAACCGTCAGTGCTGTTGAATCGCTGGGAATAGCTGTTGACCGGGAAGACCTTCAACCTGGAGACCTGCTGATATTCAACAACCCGAAGCACACAGGCATATACCTGGGGGATGGGGATTTCATTCACTGTTCGTCATACCTTGACCGGGGGGTGGTTATTACTCCCCTGAGCCATTCGAACTACTCCCGAAGGTACTCCTGTGCAAGAAGAGTTATTGGAGTCGAACTGGATTAAGATCAGTAAGTATCTGTATTGAAAAGAAAGTGGGCCGGACTGAATGTCCGGCCCTTCAATGCAATACACGCTGGTTCGGTTTAGAGTTTTGTAACCAG
>CAZUYF010000156.1:0-5027 GCA_964624675.1 uncultured bacterium | reverse complement strand
ATGGCTATCATCGGGAGGAAACTCATGATCCCTCCGCCGCCCATGCATGTCTGAGAAGACGCTTCCTCTGCGGGAGCACCTGTTTCAGTGATTGTGGTGGTGGTTGCTATTACTTCTCCGGCTGCCGGCGCGGTGCCCGTTCTGGATTCACTCTGTGCGAACACGATACCGGTCAGTATTATCAGAACTATCAACATTTTCTTCATTCTATCTCCCTGTCAGGATCGAGGTTTTGGAATACCGGACTTCATACCTATCCAGCTTCCCGCAGCACCGGAGGAAGCTCCAAGAATCAGAACCAGCATTATCCATTTTCCGGGTAAGAAATAATGGGGTACACTGGACGAAAGCATCCAGGATACAGCCACTGTCAATAAAAGGCTGCCAGCGGCCCCGGCCACACCAGTAAGCAGCCCCTCACCGAGGAAAGGTACTCTTACGAACCATCCCGGTGCCCCTACTATACTCATTATCTGTACTGTCAGTGCCCTTCTCGCAACTGCAAGCCTGACGGTATTCGCCACTACAAGCGAAAGGCTCAAGGCCAGAACAAGTCCGGCGAGTATAACCAGTTTTTCAAGAATATCAACCGCTCTTGTCAGACCCGGCAGATACTCCTTACCGTAGACTATGTCCTCCACTCCATCCATTCCGGATACGGTTCTGGCCAGACCGCCGACTTTCTCGGAAGTCCTGTAATCGGGATGGAGCGATATCTGAATAGAAGGCGGAAGGTGAAACTGCGGACCCAGAAGAGTCAGAAGATCGGCCTGTTCAGGCAGGTCCGCTCTGAAAACGGCTTCAGCTTCCTCCGGGGATACGTAATAAACCGATCTTACACCTTCCATACCGGACATGATATCCGCAAGTATAACCGCTTCAACTTCGGTGATATTGTCCCTCAGGAAAACTTCAATTCCTACATTCTCCTGCTCATCCTTCAGAGCTGTACCCAGATTCCAGGATATTATCAGAAAGATATCGAAAACCATGAAAGAAAGGCTGACCATCAGGAGAGTAATCAGAAACGAACCAAGTTTTCTCCGGATATTCAACAAACCTTCGCTGATAGCATTCTTTATAAGATGGATCATAACTGCTTGTACCCGTCCCAGATACCGGGATTCACCAGAT
The DNA here is from genome assembly GCA_964624675.1 of uncultured bacterium. Taxonomy (GTDB): domain Bacteria; phylum Fermentibacterota; class Fermentibacteria; order Fermentibacterales; family JCC-6; genus Aegiribacteria. Next base: position 3,893 of record CAZUYF010000156.1, on the reverse strand, counting down.
GTCCCCTCTCCAGATAGAGGAATCTTGCAGTCCCGGCCGGAACCTGCCTTGGATCATGCGTGGCCAGAATAACTGCCGTTCCTGATCTGTTGATCTCAATCAGGAGATCGATCACCATTCGTGAGACTTCAGGATCAAGGTTTCCGGTAGGTTCATCGGCAAGAAGTATGACAGGGTGTGCAACCATAGCCCTTGCAATGGCCACCCTCTGCTGTTCTCCCCCTGAAAGTTCGTGGGGGTAGGAACCTCGTCGATGGTTGAGCTCCATCTCCGCAAGGAGTGAAAACACTCTTCTTCTTATAGCCTTGGGTGAAGTTCCAGCAACCTGCAGGGGCAGGGCAACGTTATCGAATATAGTCCTTTCCGGAAGAAGCCGGAAATCCTGGAATACAATACCCAGCTTGCGCCTGAGAAAAGGCAGATCGCCTCTTCTTATCCTGTCCGACCTGTAACCAGCAACTTCAACTTTTCCTATGCTTGGCAGGTCACCCATCCAGATATGTCTGAAGAGGGTGGTTTTACCAGCACCACTGGGTCCTGAAACCACAAGAAATTCCCCTGGCTGGACCTCAAGATTAATATTCTCGAGAGCAGGCCAGTCGTTGTAGAATTTGCTGACATTCCCGAAGGTGATCATCATTACACCTCCATTCCGACTATTCTGCAGTAGTCCTGTCGATCCTTTCTGGAAACCTGCTTCTCGGGCGGAATCTTCAGCACTTCAACTGTCAGCCTTGAGCCGTCGGGTTTTACGATTTCAAGAGAATCGCCATTCTGAACGGAAAGAGATGATTTCAGTGCCTTGCCATCGATGGATACAAAGCCGGCTTTGCAGGCTTTACCGGCCACTGACCGGGTTTTGAAAATGCCCATCAGTTTAAGGTAAACATCAATTCGCACTTGTACCATCATTTTCAAGGAAGTAGATCACAGGTTTTTCATCGCGCAGGGAATCAACCACGAAATTGTATGTATCCTGATAAATAACCTGCTGAACCAGCCCACTCCGTTCCGCCTCGGTGTATGAATTCCAGTCGATTTCTCCATTTTCTTCCTGCAGCCTGATAATAGCAACTGCTCCGGAGTTTTCCAGGATTACAGGGTCGGAACAGGAACCGATCTCAAGTCCCTGCGCTGCGGTGGCTATTTCATACATCCATAGTTTCAAAGGAACCATTCCCATATCACCGCCGTTTTCGGAACTTGACATGTCCCTGCTGTAGATTCTGGCGGCATCCTCAAATGATAACAGTGAATTGCGTATATCAAGGATTATACTCTCTGCTTCCGCTACGGTATTTTCGATATCATCCGGATCAACTGGCACAACCCTGAGAATATGGCTGGCTTCTATAGTACCGTCTTCGTTTCTATTGTCCAATCTGATTATGTGTATACCGAAGGGAGTCACAACCGGTTCGCTTATTTCACCCATTTCAAGGGCAAATGCAGCATCCTCAAAGGCATAGGTCATCTCTCCGGGTCCGAACGATCCAAGATATCCCCCGTTCCCGGCGGAACCATCATCTGAATACTCCATCGCAAGCTCTTCAAAAGATTCACCTGAGAGGATTCTCTCCCTTAATTGAAGCATTTCTTCTACTACTTCATCAAACTCAGGACCGGAAGGAAGAATGGGAAGATATATCCATCCTATATGCCTGGGCATTATTATTTCCTCGACAAGCTCAGCGTTTGCAAGCAGGTACGCCTCCGAGCTCAAGGGCATATCCTGCAAGGCAGCCTGAACCTTCCTGAAGATAAATATCTGCGCGGCCTGATTATCAGCCAATACTTCCGAGATATACTCCAAATCCACATCATTCCCCGGTGGACTGAGCTCCAGATGATCTTCTACAAGAGCCAGTATCTCATCATCGGTTGGATAGAATCCAGCACTGACCGCAGCATTCACGATCAGGCGTGTATCAATCAGTTCCTCGAGCGCATCATGGTAGTCAGGGGTTTGCGAGTCTATTTCGTAGCTGCCGTCCGGATCCAGACCCATCTGAACAAGGACTTGCTCAACCTCCGAATGCAGGATGGGACTGTTGTCAACAACGGCCACTATCTTCTCCAGAGGAATGAACACTGTCAGAAGGATCGAAGCAAGCAGTGCAGTCATTCTGTCTCTCTTCCGTCTGTAATATCAATATCACCTGTAAATTGTCCGGTGCTGTTTCTAAGCGTGGGATCAAAGTACACTTCTCTGCTCGATGCGGCAATCTCAAGAACGCTGTCCCTTGCCGCATTCATTCGATCTCTGTAGATATCATCGGCAAGACTTCTCACAACCCGGCATGTATCTTCAAGTGGTCTAATCTCATCCACAAGGAATATATGCCATCCGTAAGCAGTATGTGAGACATCTCCGAGGCCTTCTATAAGCGCATGTCCTCTTGGCACTCCATACATAATAAGTTCACCTGCCGTCATGAATCCGAGATCACCTCCGATACCGGCTTTCTGCCCTATCGAAAGCCTTTCGGCAGTTATCTGAAAATTCTCACCCCATGACAGTCTTTCATGGATGGAATCTGCCGTAGCTTCGTCCGAAACCAATATCTGGTAGAAGTGTCGCTCGACCATGAAGGCGAGGCTGTCTGATCTCATAAAATGGAATACTTCTGAGCTGTCGGGAAAGGGGATTCCTCTGTACACACTCGAAAGCAGTTCATCCCTCAGATAAATCTGCCTTGCCCTGTCCTGCAGAAGCCTGCTCTTTCTGGCATTCTCCAGGCCCCTTTCAATGGCCAATGAGGCTAGCAATTCATCCTCAACCCAATCTTCAAGGATTGAAGCATCGATACCTACGATTGCCATATCTTCCATGTAAATAACAGAGCTGTCCACCCTCGCTGCAACAAGGTGATCATCCATCCTGCTGCTGCTGCTGCTCTCCAGCAATTCAATGGAGTTAACCGAAGCTATCCTCCTGTTTATGACAATTACAACAGCAACTGTTACCGTAACAGAAATGGCAGCAAGTATCCAGACCGCCCAGATCAAGTGCTTCCTTGATCTAAAGATGGTCTAATAACCTTTCCGGATACAGCACTATGTCGTGGTTCATCTCAAGGATTTCAAGTTCAGCCATAATGGCCTCTTCCTGCATCCCCTGCGTAAGCTCAATGGCAACCACCTCCTGAATTTCTTCAACTGACGGTTCGGGTGAGAGAATCTGAGTTTCAACAACTTCAATGATATGGAAACCGGCGCCGGTTTCAACCACATCGCTCACTTCCCCATCTTCAAGCCTGAAGGCAGCCTCATCAAAAGACATGTATCCCGACTGCCCACGCGTAATCCAGCCGAGTTCTCCACCATCCTCACCGCTTGGACCTATGGAGTATTCCTGTGCGAGAGCCGCGAAATCCGAGCCAGCACTAACTCTTGCCAGAAGCGAGTTCGCAAGGTTTTCGTCCTGTACGATGATATGTCTTATGTGGGCACTTTTTCTGTAGGTACTGAGCCATACATTAGCGTAATTCTCGATCTCCAGCTGCGAGGGCTGGATGTCTTCGACTATACTGGCCATGAATGCTTCCAGCAGTATCTGCCTTCTGGTCTGCTCGAGAATTTCTCGGACTGCAGGATCTGAATCAAGGCCGATGTTCTCGGCTGCCTGAACCATTACTTCTTCTCTGACCCAGGACTGCAGTACCTCAACTGCGCTGACTTCGGAGGATATACCGAGATATTGAACGTTCTCTTCTCCTCCGATCATGCCCAGAACATCATCCCACGTTAACGTAATATCATCAACGCTGGCAATAACATCGGCAGAGGCCGCCGCAGGAATGAGCAGGATTAAGGCAAAGTACACAATGAATCTCATTTTTTCCTCCATGTTTCAAAATGATTCAATTCGGTAAAATAACCATCGATCAATA